>JBEATZ010000061.1:0-22652 GCA_041161695.1 Planctomycetota bacterium
CTCCTCGAGGATGCGGCGCAGGTCCTGGAAGGCGCGCTCGTTGTCGGCCATGCCCGCGAGGACGAAGGCGTGGAAACGGTCGCTGGCCCAGCGGTGGCCGCAGCGCAGCGCCTCGAGCACCACGAGCGGCTTGCCGAGTTCGCGGCTCAGCTCGGCGGCACGCTGCAGGCCGAAGTTCGCGCGGCGCCGGCGGTGGGCGATCATCCAGTAGAGCACGTGGTCGCCGTCCGTGCGGATGGGCGCGTCGTTCACCTGCTGGATGCGGATCGCGGGGGTCGTGAGCATGGGTTCTCTTTCGCGCCCGCGTGGGCGCAGGATGCGAGGTCAGCGCGCCGCAGACACGAGCGGGTGCTGCAAGCGCTGGAGGATCTCCTCGGTGACCTGCTCGACCGTGCGGGTGGAGGTGGCCACCGTGATGTCGGCCTGGCGGTAGAGGGGCTCGCGCTCCTCGAGGATGCGGCGCAGGTCCTGGAAGGCGCGCTCGTTGTCGGCCATCGGGCGCGTGTCGCCCTGCGCGATCACGCGCTGCCAGTGGTCCTCGGGCTCGGCGCGCAGCCAGACGGTGGTGGCGCTGCCGCGCAGCAACGCGAAGTTGGCCGGGTCGGTCACGATGCCGCCGCCCGTGGCGACCACGCACTGCGGCGCATCGGTGAGCAACCGCTCCAGCGCCTGCCGCTCGGCACGGCGGTAGTAGTCCTCGCCGTGCACCTGGAAGATCTCGCCGAGGCTGAGGCCGGTTGCCTTCTCGACCTGCGTGTCGAGCTCGACGAAGGGCACCCCGAGCCGCCGCGCGAGCGCCTCGCCCACCGTGCTCTTGCCCGCGCCGCGCAACCCGAGCAGCGCGATCGTCCTGCGCGCGTCGCGTGCGAGGCCGCCCAGCAGACCTGCGAGTCCGAGGTCGAGTGCGCTGGCGAGGTCGGCGAGGCGCAGCAGCGAGGGGTTGGCCGATCCCAGCTCGACGTCGGCGAGGAAGCGCTCGGACATGCCGCTCCGCTGCGCGAGTTCGCGCCGGCTCCAGCCGCGTGCCGTGCGCAGCGCGCGCACCAGCGCGCCGAAGCGTTCGAGCAGGGGTTGGCGGGCGTCCACACCGCGCACTCTACCCGCGGCGTCGGGCGGGACCACGCGCGGGATCAGAACTGCAGCCGGTGCGCGAGCTTGAGTTCGACCCGGCGATCGCCGGGCAACAGGGAACCGTCCTCGGTGCGCTCCCAGCCCGCGGTGCCGACGAGGAACAGGTCGCTGCCGGGGGCGGTGATCCAGCGCAACCGGCTCTGCAACGCGAGTTCGTCCGATGCGTTGTCGAACTGGACCAGGTTGCGCCAGCTCACGTCGGGCGAGAAGTTCACGTCGCAGCGGAACGAACCGATCTGCGTGGTGAAGTCGCGGTCCTCGGGCAGGTCGACGAGGGCAGTGGACCAGCCGGCGCCGAACTCGAACAGCGCGCTCGCGCGCCATTCGGCGCTCGACTCCAGCTCGGTGCTGTTGCCGTCGAAGTAGCCCCCGCTCGTCACCGACACCGCGCCGCTCAGCGGCCGGCCCTGGCTCGTGAGCGCCTCGACGCCAGCGCGCGTGACCCAATAGTCGCCGGCCTCGATGGTCACGGAACCGTCGAACACGGTGAAGTCCTGTTCCACGCGGTCGAAGCGCCGGCGCAGCACGAACCCCGCCTTGTCGCCCGCATGCCAGTCGAGGCCAACGGGGTTGAAGCCGTAGACGAGCTGCTGCGGGTCGCCGGACTCGGTCTGGTACCACTCGACGAAGGGCTCGATGTCGAGGTTGCGGATGCTCCCGCCCTCGCCGGTGCGCGGCCGCCAGTTGGGCGCGAGCCACATGCTGCGCGTGTCGAGACGCGGGATGAAACCGAGCTCCGGGTCGAAGTCGCTGGTGGTGTACCTGGTGCCCGCACGGATCTCCCACTCGCGGCCGCGCGAACGCGCCTCGAGCGCCGACGAGGAGCCGCTGCCCTCGCCCGCCGAGGCACCGCTGGTCTGCGACGCCGCGGTGCTGGCGAACAGCTGCAGGTCGAGGTCGCCCACCAGCTGTGGCACGCGATGGTAGAAGTCGGCGCCGACGACGGTGTTCTCGCCATCCTCGAGCGGCCGACCCGAGGTCGCGATCATCCCCACCGAGGTCTGTGGTGCGAGCGCACGGCGCACGCGTGCCGCAGCGAGGTTCGTGCCGCTGCCGGCCCCGCCCGAGGGATCCTCCGTCACGACGTCGAGCACGCCCAGCTCCCACGGGCCCACCTCGCCCGTGAGCTTCATCCCGCCGTAGAGGGGGATGGTCGAGCCGTCGGCATCGAGGCCGATGCGGCGGCTGAAGAACGGCAGGAAGGCGCCGGGACCGTTGGACTGGCCGGTGCCGAACGTGAAGTAGCTCGAACCGTCGAGGAAGAAGTCGCGCTTCTCCGGAAAGAACAGCGGGAAGCGGTCGAGGTTGATCTGCCGCTCGTCCACCTCGGTCTCGGCGAAGTCCGTGAACGCGGTGAGCGCGAGGGTGAGTTCGGGCGTGATGCGCCAGAACGCGTCGGCGCCCGCATCGGGGTCCTCGCGCGTCTCCTCGCCGGAGCGCTTCACGCTCATCGCGAAGTAGGGAACCACGTCGACGGATGCTGCGTGCGCGACCTGCTGCAGGCCCTCGACGGTGCCGAGCTCGCTGATGCGGAAGAACGGCACCGACTGCCTTGCGCAGGCCCACCGGTACTCCTCGTTGGTGGACCGCACGATCCGCCGGATGTTGAACGCCCAGGCTGAGCTGCCGTCGCGGTGCGGGATGCTGCGGAAGGGGATCGCGATCTCCGCCTGCCAGCCACGGTCGGTGACGAGGCTCCGACCCTCCCAAACGAAGTCGACGGGCTTGTCGAAGCGGTTGCCGTTCGAGGTCACCAGCGCGTCGCCGATCGAGCCGCCTGCACCGATCTGGAAGAAGTAGCCGGTACGGCGGTTCTCGAACGGGTCGAGCAGCATCTCGATGCGGTCGTCGGGCTCGAGGTCGGCATCGCGGCGACGCTGGCTGGCCCGCAGCGACGAGGGATCCTCGTCGTCGCACTCGATGGCGATGCACAGGCTGTCTGCCGTCTGCAGCAGGCGGACACGGGTGCGGCGCGGTGGCACGGATCCCTCGACCGGTTCGACCGTGACGAGTTCACCGATGTCGACCGCCTGCTCCCAGCACGGGTCGGTGAGGCTGCCGTCGACGACTGGTTGCATGCCTGCAGCTGCCTGGCCGATGCGCGCGGTGCGACGGACCTGCTCCTGCGGCTGTTGCGCCGACGCGGACTCGTCGAGCCATGCCAGAAGGGACACGGCCAGGACCAACCGGGTGAACCTGGAGCTCACGCTCGTCGGGCCTTCACGTGCTCCACGCACAGCTGTGCGATGCGGTGTGCGGCGCGACCGTCGCCATAGGGATTGACGGCCTTGGCCATGACCTCGTACGCGCTGGAGTCGTCGAGCAACCGCGCGGCCTCGCTGACGATGCGGCCGTGGTCCGCGCCCACGAGGCGCGCGATCCCGGCGTACACGCCTTCCGGGCGTTCGGTGGCATCGCGCAGCACGAGGCAGGGCAGGCCGAAGGTCGGCGCCTCTTCCTGCACGCCGCCCGAGTCGGTGAGCGCGAGGTACGAGGTCTGGAGCAGTGCGAGCATGTCCGGGTAGTCGAGGGGTGCCGTCAGCTGCACGTGCGGGTGGTCGCCCAGCAGCCGAAGGATCGTTTCGCGCACCGCGGGGTTGGGATGCACCGGCAACACCACGTGGACGTCCGGACGATCGGCAAGTTCGCGCACGGCGCCGCAGATCGCTGCAAGCCGGGCACCGTGGTTCTCGCGGCGGTGCACCGTCACGACGAGTTGCCTCCTGCCCGCAGGCGGCGCCCAGGGCTGCAGATCGACCCGGTCCTTCACCTGCAGCATGGCGTCCACCACCGTGTTGCCGGTGACGTGCACGGAGCCGGGCGCGAAGCCCTCGCGCAGCAGGTTGTCGCGCGCGATCGAAGTGGGCGCGAAGTGGATCGAGGCGAGCCGCGAGGTCAGGATGCGGTTCTGCTCCTCCGGCCACGGATCCCGCACGTCACCGCTGCGCAAGCCGGCCTCGACGTGGCCGAAGGCGATGCGCTCGTGGAAGCAGCACAACGCGGTCATGAGCACGGTCGTGGTGTCGCCCTGGGCCAGCACGAGGTCTGGCTGCTCGCTGCGGAGCACGGGCGGCAGCGCAGCGGTCAAGCGGGCGGCGAGGTCGCCGATCGACTGCCCCGGCGCCATCAGGTCGAGGTCGAGGTCGGGACGGATGCCGAAGAAGGCGAGCTTCTGGTCGAGCATCTCCCGGTGCTGGGCGGTGGCCAGCACGCGCACCTGCACGCGATCCAGCGCGCGCAGCGAGGCCACGACCGGCGCCATCTTCACCGCCTCGGGGCGGGTGCCGATCACGACGAGGATGCGCGCGCCATCGGTCTTCATGCAGGTGCTCAGGATGCAGCGCGAGCCGCACCATGGCAACCACGCACGAGGACGGACGGATCAGCGGCCGCCGAGGGGCGGTCGTGCAGGCGAGCTGCCCCAGCCGCTGCCGAGCGGCGACGAGGCCGGGCGCGCCGTGGGAGCAGGCGGTGCCTGCGTGGGCCGTGCTCCTGACGCGGCACCGGGTGCGGGACGCGCACTGCCCCCCATCGCACCCGACGCGGGGCGGTTTGGCAGCTCGGCGATGCGCTTGCGGATCTCCTCGGGTCGGTTGGCCCGCGTCACCGCGTCGTCCGGGGTGATGGTGCCGGACACGACGTGCGCGAGGAGTTCGTCCTCGAGCGTGCTCATGCCGAAGGCCTTGCCGGTCTGCATGAGGTTGAGGATCTGCGCGGACTTGGAGTCGCGGATGAGGGCGCGGACGCCGTCGGTGGCAACGAGGATCTCGCGGGCGGCCACGCGGCCGCCGCCCACCTTGGGCACGAGGGTCTGGCTGATGACGCCCTGCAGCGTGCCGGCGAGCTGGACTCGCACCTGCTGCTGCGCGTCGGTCGGGAACACGTCGATGATGCGATCGACCGTCGAGATGGCGCTGGTCGTGTGCAGCGTGCCGAACACGAGGTGACCGGTCTCGGCAGCGGTGATGGCCATGGAGATGGTCTCCAGGTCGCGCATTTCACCGATCAGGATCACGTCGGGGTCCTGGCGCAGGGCGCGGCGCAGCGCTTCCTTGAAGCTCGGGCTGTCGGACCCGATCTGGCGCTGCGTCACGAAGCACTTCTTGTCGCGGTGGATGAACTCGAGCGGGTCCTCCATCGTCAGGATGTGGCCGGACTCGGTCTCGTTGATGAAGTTGATCATCGCCGCGAGCGTGGTGGACTTGCCCGAGCCCGTGGGGCCGGTGACCAGCACGAGGCCGCGCGGTTTGGCGGCGAGGTCGAGGCAGATCTGCGGCAGCCCGAGCTGCTTGTGGTCGGGGATCACGTCCGGGATCTGGCGGATGACGAGCCCCATGGAGTTGCGCTGCGTGAGCGCATTGACGCGGAAGCGCGCGCAGTCCCTGAGGGCATAGGAGAAGTCGATGTCCTTCTCCTGTTCGTACCGCGCCCACTGTTCGGCGGTCATGATCTGCTGGCAGAGCAGCTTGGTGTGCTCGGGCGTCAGCGTGCCGTACTTCTCCTGCGGCACGATGTCGCCGTCGATGCGGTACCCGGGCGGAGATCCTGCCTTCACGTGCAGGTCAGAGGCCTTCTGTTCCACCATCTCGCGCAGCATCTGGTCGATCGACAAGCTCATGGTTGCTCCAGTCTCGGGAATCCGGGCCTCATCGGCAGAAGTGGCAGGCGGCTTGAGGATTCCCATGGCAACGAGAACTGGGCCCCGATGGTGCGACCGCGCAGACAATCCACGCAGAATTGGCCGGCCCTTCACCGCGCCAGGTTGGATAGGTCGCCCATGCGCACGGAACGAGAGGTCCCATCACTCCTCCCCGCCCATGACAACCGGCTGAAGTCACTCTTGTTCCGGCTTGCAGCCCGGCTCACCGGCCTGGATCGCATCGACGACACCTACCGGGACCTCGCCGCAGGCGATCCCAGCCCCTTCGAGTTCCTGCAGCGTGCCATTGCTTGGCTGAACCCGACCCAGACCGTGGACACCGGGGAACTGGCACGGATCCCCGGGGCGGGTCCATGCATCGTCGTCGCCAACCACCCGATGGGTGCACAGGACGGACTGATGCTGCTCCTGCTGGCAATGAGCCGCAGGGCCGACGTCCGCTTCCTCGGCAACGACCTCCTGCGGGCCGTGGCGCCCCTCCGGCACCTCCTCATCCCCGTGGACGTGCTCGGCAGTGGGGCAAGGAACGCCCTAGCCACGCGAACTGCCCTGCGGCACCTGCGCCACGGCGGCTGTCTCGTGGTGTTCCCCGCTGGAATGGTGGCTCCGAGTTCAAGGGAAGGACAGGGAGTCGATGCGGCGTGGTCGCGTGGAGTTGCAGCACTCCAGCGGCTCGCAAACGCATCCGTGGTCCCCGTCTGGCTCGGTGGCACGAATGACCCATGGTTCCGCATTGCAGGACGCATCCATCCCTGCCTGCGCACGGCGCTGCTCCCCCGTGCCCTGCTGAAGAGCCGTGGCACGAACCGTTCGATTGCCGTCGGTCCGGCGATAGATCCGACACTGCTGTTGCGATTCGCCTCCGATGCCGAGCGGATCAACCACCTGCGCCTTAGCTGCGAGGTGCTCTCGCGCCGCTCCAAGGACCGCACGATCGCTCGTATGCATCGCTCGGAGGCGGCGATCGCCGAACCGGTTGACCCGCAGTTGCTCGCGGCAGAGGTCCGGGCACTTCCAGAGGACACCATGCTGGTCAGGACGGGATCGATCGAGGTGCGGATCGCGCGAGCGAACCAGATCCCGCACCTGCTCCTGGAGATCGGGAGGCTGCGCGAAGTGAGCTTCCGCCGCGTGGGCGAGGGAAGCGGCATGGAACGCGACCTCGACGAGTTCGATCCCCACTACCACCACCTGTTCGCATGGGACCGCGCCGCAGGGGTCGTGGTCGGCGCCTACCGGCTGGGGCTCACCGACCAACTGCTTGCCGCAGGAGGCGTCGGCTCACTCTACACCTCCGGCTTCTACCGCTTCTCGCAGCAGTTCTTCCGGGTGGTGCACCCTGCGATCGAACTCGGGCGCTCTTTTGTCTCCCCGGAACACCAGCGCGGCCACCTGCCGCTCCTCTCGCTCTGGCGCGGCATCGGGGCCTTCGTGGTCCGCAACCCGCGGTATCGCCACCTGTTCGGTCCCGTGAGCATCAGTGCGACCCACCAGCAGGTTTCGATCCAACTGATGCTCGAGCACCTTCGGATGCATCGTGCCGACCCAGCGCTCTCCGCCCAAGTCGCGTCGCGCAACCCTTGGCGACCAAGCGTGGCTCCGCTGCAACTACAGCCGGGTGCGATCGCAGACCTCGACAAGGTGTCCGCCATCGTGCGCGACGTCGAATCCGGGGCGCGTGGCGTGCCGGTCCTGCTCACGGAGTACCTGCGACTCAACGGGACGTTCCTTGCCATGGCCTCCGACCCGGCCTTCGGCTCGGTGGACGCCCTCCTGCTGGTCGACCTGCTGAAGACCCCGAGCCTCATGCTGCGGCGGTACCTCGGCGAGGCGGGCGCAAACTCGTTTCTCGAACACCATGGTCTCGTGAAGCTCGGTGCGAGCGGAGCTGCGGGATGAGCTGCACGAACGGCACTTCCGGCCGGGCGACACCAAATGCATGTGGTCCCGGACCTGCCAACACCCATGCCATGGTGGGTTGCGAGGAGCACTGCCCAACCCGGGAGTCCTTTCCCTTGATGAAGAGTCGATGAATACGCTGCGACAGCGTGGAACCGAGTCGATCGGTTCCGCTCCGATTGCGGAGTGAGCAGACATGAGTGAGTTCCTCGACCCGATCGGAGCCGGCCCTGCGCAGGACAACCTCGCGCGCCAGTTCCGCGTTCCCGAGGGAACTCCTGCTCCCGCTGCGGCGCAGCCGACAACTCCGTTGTTGCCTCCGCCGCTTCCACAGGTCTTCTCGATCCCGCCCGACATGCCGCTGGCGTCGGTGGACCGGACGGTCCTGTTCGCGAACCGCGAGTTGTCCTGGCTCTCCTTCAACCGGCGCGTGCTCGACGAGGCGCGCGACGAGGCCAACCCGCTGCTGGAACGAGTGAAGTTCCTCGCCATCGCCTCGCGCAACCTCGACGAGTTCTTCGAGATCCGCGTGGCCGGCCTGATGGAACTCGTGGATGCAGGTCTGCAGGGCGAGAACCCTGACGGCCTCAAGCCCACCGAGGAACTGGAGCGCGTGCGCGCCAGTGCGCGCAACCTGTACCGCGACCTGCACGCGACGTGGCGCGACCTGCTGGTGCCGTCCTTCCGTTCGGTGGGCATCGAGTTCTGCTCGGTGCGGCAGCTCAGCGTCCAGCAGCGGCAGTGGCTCGATGCCTACTTCCACCGCGAGATCTACCCGGTCCTCACGCCGCTGGCGGTCGACCCCGCGCACCCGTTCCCGGTGCTGCTCAACCTCTCGCTCAACCTGGCCGTGCTGCTGCTCGACCCGCGCCAGGCGCGGCGCACGCATCGCATCGCCGTCGTTCAGGTGCCGCGCGTGCTGCCCCGCATCCTGAGGCTGCCCGACCAGGACGGGAAGCGCTGCTACGTCTTCACCGCGGAACTCGTCGAGGCCCACCTCGGAGAGTTGTTCCCGGGACTCGAGGTCCTCAACTCCTGTGCATTCCGCGTCACGCGCGACAGCAACCTCGAGGTCGACGACCAGCAGTCCACGGACCTGCTGAGCTCGATCGAGAAGGAGCTGGTCAAGCGCCGCCGCGGCGAACCCGTGCGCCTCGAGATCGCCCAGCACGCGCACCCCGAGATCGTCGAACGCTTCCTCAAGGCGTTCGCCCTCGACCACGACGACCTCTACCTGTGCGACGGCCCGCTCAACCTCGGCCGCCTGATGGAGCTGCACCAGCTCGTCGAGGCGCCCGAGCTCAAGGACCCGCCCGTACAGCCGCGCAAGGTCACCCAGTGGACCTCGGCCGACGAGATGTTCGCCGACCTGCGCGAGGGCGACCTGCTGCTGCACCACCCCTACGAGTCGTTCTCGACCGTCGAGGACTTCGTGCGCTTCTCCGCACGCGACCCGCGCGTGCTCGCCATCAAGCAGACCATCTACCGTGCCGGCACCAAGTCGCCGCTCGTGGAGGCGCTGATCGAGGCGGCACAGATGCGCAAGCAGGTCACGGTGGTGGTCGAGCTCAAGGCGCGCTTCGACGAGGAGGCCAACATCCAGTGGGCGCGCCGCATGGAACAGGCGGGCGTGCACGTCGTGTACGGCATCGTGGGCATGAAGACCCACGCCAAGACCATGATGGTGGTGCGGCGCGAGGACGACGGCATCAAGCGCTACTGCCACATCGGCACCGGCAACTACAACCCCACCACGGCGCGCACCTACACCGACCTCGGGTTGCTCACCGCGCGCGCCGACGTGTGCGAAGAGGTGGCCGAGGCCTTCAACATGATCACTGGCTACGCGCGCGTGCCGGCGATGGGACACCTGCTGGTCTCGCCGTTCACCATGCGCGATCGCCTCATGGCCATGATCGCGCGCGAGACGGAGAACGTGCGCGCGGGCAAGCCGGGCGCCATCCGCGCCAAGATCAACAGCCTCACCGACGCGCAGATCATCCTCGCCCTCTACGAGGCGAGCCGCGCGGGCGTGCGCATCCAGTTGTGCGTGCGCGGCACCTGCTGCCTGCGGCCCGGCATCCCGGGCCTCAGCGACAACATCACCGTGCGCTCGGTCGTCGACCGCTTCCTCGAACACTCGCGCGTCTACTACTTCGAGAACGCCGGCAACCCGCAGGTGTTCCTCTCCTCGGCCGACTGGATGGTGCGCAACCTCGACCGCCGCGTGGAGGTGGCTGCCCCCATCCTCGACCCCGAGCTCAAGGAGCGCGTCGTCGACGAGGTGCTGGGACTCAGCCTCGCCGACAACGTGAAGGGCAGGGCCATCCTGCCCAACGGCGAGAGCGAGCGCGTGGTCCGCGGCCCGGCGGACCCGGTCATCCGCAGCCAGCAGGTGCTGCTGGACCTCACGCAGCGACAGCCGGAGCAGCCGCCGGTGCAGCAGCCGGGCTCGCCCAAGCCGAAGCGGAAGAAGGGCTCCAAGCTGCGCAAGGGCGCGAGCTGAGCCGGCGGCAACCGGGGCGCCGAGGGCGACGGGGCACGGGCCGGGGGCAAAGAAAAAGCCCTCCGAAGCAGCCGTTGCCGACGCATTCGAAGGGCTTTGTGTGGCGAGGGCGACGGGGGTCGAACCCGCAACCACCGGATCGACAGTCCGGTACTCTAACCAATTGAGCTACGCCCCCACACGTTGAGGGGCCGAGGACTCTAGCGAGCCGGGAGGGAGATGCAAGCATCCACCGGAGGTGCCTCCTGCGAAGCCCGGTGGCAACCGGACGCGTGGTCCGGTCCACTCCCGCAGCCATGACCGCTCCCCGCCTCCAGCTCGGTTTCGCCGGTGTCGACGGCACGCCGGACTGGCACCTGAGCGTCGACGGGATGACGCCGCGCGGCCCCAACCTGTCCCACTGGCCCGGCAACCGGACGCCCGCGAAGTGGAAGGCGGACCTGAGCACCGGCATCTGCCTGCAGTTCGCGCGCGCGGGCACGGCCGAACAGGATGCGTTCCTGCAGGGCGCCACCGTGGTGCTCAACGACCACTACGACACCGATGGGTTCGGGTCGCTGGTGGCCGTGCTGCGCCCAGAACTCGCGTTCGCCCACGAGGAGCTGCTGCTCGCGGCCGCGGCCACCGGCGACTTCAGCACGTATGGCACCTGGCGCGGCTTCGCCATCGACCGCATCGTCGCCAACCTCGCGGCACCGCACTCGCCGATGCGCGAGCGCTTTGCAGGCCTCGCGGGGCCGAACAAGTCCTTCGCCCGCTACCGCTGGCTGCTGGAACACGCGGAGGAGCTGCTGCGCGAGCCGCAGCGTTTCGCGCCGCTCTACGAGGCGGAGCTCGCGCGCGTGACGGAGTCGCTGCATGCGTGCCGCAACGGCGCGCTCACGCGCAGGCTGCACCCACAGGTCGGCCTCGCCGTGGTCGAGACGCGCGAACCCGTGCCGCGCATCGTGCTCAACACGCTTGCAGGAGCATGGCGCGTGCTGCACGCAGTGCACACGCGCGAGGGCACGCACTGGCGCTTCCACGACCGCACCGAGAGCTGGTTCGAGCTCGCCACGTTCCACGCGCTGCCGCGCCGCGACCTGCGGCCGCTGGCGGAGACGCTGCGCGCGCTCGAGCCCGCGCGCGACGGCCTGCAGTGGTGCGTCGACGCGCCCACCGAGCCGATCCCCGAGCTCTACTTCGGCGCGCCCTCGACACAGGAGTACGGCCAGGTGTCGCGCACCGTCGCGCCCTCGCGCCTCGACGCGCGCACGATCGAGGCCGCGTTCGTCGCGTTCTTCGAGGCACGCGGCGCCACCTGAGCGGCGAGGCCCTCCCGGAAGGCGGACTGGGGAAGATTGCCCACCTTGCCGCACGGTCGGACGGCCTGCCGTTCCTGTCCACCTGCAGCCGGTTCCGGCGGATGGCATGGAGCGGTTGTCCGGGGCCAACGGACATCTGGCGGGTCCCGGCGCAGCGCGCGACGCCGCGGGACTGGCCCCCTTTCGAAGTCGTCCGGTCTCGTTACACTCCCCCGCTTCGCGATCTCCCGGAGGGGGATCGAGCCCACATCCCGGGGACCCGGTCGCGCCACGGCGCGTCAGGCCGGTTCCCAGACCCCATATTGCGTCCATCGATGGCATCCAAGGCATCCACGAAGGCCCCCAAGAAGCCCAAGGTTCCCGCTTCCAAGGTGGCCAAGGCCAAGTCGGCCCCCACGGCAGACAAGCCCAAGGTGAAGGCCGCTTCGGCCACGGTCGCGACCCCGTCGCGCACCCCTGCGGCGACGCGGCCGGCGGCCCCCCCCAAGCCGGTCATCATCCCGCGCGGCATGGCTGCGGTGGACGACGACGACGTCTTGATGGCCCACGGCGGCGGCAGCCACGGTTACGGTCGCTGCGGCGGGCGCCTGCTCGGCAGCCGCCTGGAGCAGACCCTCTGCGACCGCCTGTCGAACGCAGGCGTGGCCCACAGCCATTCGCCCCGCCATTTCGAGGTACGGGTGACCGACAACCAGGTGGCCGCCTATGCACCCATGCTGGTGCTGCGCGGCCGCGGCCGTGAAGGCAAGAGCGTGGTGGTCGAGGCCTGCGAGGACGCAACCTCGCCCATCCTCAAGAAGATCAGCGCCTTCCGCGCCCAGTACGGTCAGGAGTTCTACGTGATCCTCGTCGCCCCGGACGAGGTGCTCGACGACGCGCCGGTGTCGGCCTACGACGAGTCCTGCTCGGCGACGAGCATGTCGACGCTCATCAGCCGCCTCGCCGAATAGCGCGGAGCCGCGCTCGCCCGGACGGAGGGTTCGGGCAGGCTCGCGAGAGGGTGCTGCTGGAGAAGGAGCCGGATCCCGTGCGGACCCTTTCGCCGCGATCGTAGCCCGGCTATCGTGCCTCGCCCTTTTCGCTCCTTCCCCACCCCAGGGCTGGCAAGTTGACGTCCAACGATCTCGTTCACCTCGCGCGCTCCCTTCAGTTCCCTGCTTTCGAGGCGGCCTGGTCCGCGGCGGTGCAAGCCCCGCGAGCCGAAGACGCCCTGCGCTACGCCAACGCGATCGACGCGCTGTGCGAGCGTGACATGGCCAGCAAGGCCGTGACGTACGCAATGCCGATGGTCGAGGCACTCGCGGGGAAGAACCTGGTCGACGAAGCCATCGAGGTCGCCCAGCGGCTGCTGCGCCGTGGCGCCCACAACGAGGCCCTCACGCAGAAGATGGGCGCACTCTTCCAGTCGCGCTTCTCCGACGAGCCGTGGTACCCGATGGTCGCACAGCGCTCCGGACTCGCCGCCGGTGCCACGTCGACGTCCCTGCAGGAGTTCGACCGCATGCGTCGCTACACCAAGGGCCACGTGGTCTACCACCAGGCCGGCTGGGGTGAGGGCGTGGTGGAGGAGTTCCACGCAGACCGCAGCGAGGTGACGGTGCGGTTCGCCAATGGCCGCCGCGAGGACTTCCCGCTCGACACCGTCGTGCAGCGCTTCAAGTCGCTGCCGGCAGACGACCTCCGCGCCATGAAGCTGCTCGCGCTGCCCGAACTGCAGCGCATGGCCAGCGCAGATCCCGCGGCACTGATCCGCATCACGGCCAAGCTCTACCGCGGCACCATCAACAGCGCGCAGGTGAAGCAGGAGCTGACGCCTTCCGTCGTGACCGAGAAGGAATGGACCTCGTTCTGGAAGCAGGCGAAGAACGCCGCCGCCAAGGACCCGTGGCTCCGCGTCGAGGGCTCCTCCACGCGCCCGACGTTCGTGATGCGCGCCAAGCCCGTCGGCCTCGCCGAGGAGGCGGAGACCAACCTGCGCCACGAGGTGAAGCTCGGCGCCAAGGTTGCCGTGTTGCGCAGGTACCTGGAGCGCGTGCAGGACGACGAGTCGCGCGGCCAGTTGCTCGACCTCGCAGCACGCGTGGTGGAGACCGCGCTTGCCGAGAAGAAGGACAGCCATGCGCACGTGCTCGACAGCCTGTTGTTCCTGACCGAGCACGGTCGCCCCTCGCCGGTTCCGCCTGCCCAGGAACTGCGCGCACTGCTCATGGGCGCCGACGGCGCCTTCCATCCCAAGGCCATCGACAACCTGCAGACGGTCGAGTCGCGCGTCCATGCCGTCGGGCTGCTGCCCGAGGCCATGGGCGAGCACTGGGCCGATCGCTGCGCGAGCGACCTCACCGAGTTCCCGGTGTCGGTGATGGAGGCGACGTTCCAGAAGCTCGTCGACAGCGGCAGCGGCGCGCGGCTCCTCGACCTGTGGGACCGCGTGGCCCCGTACCCGAAGCGCCACCAGCTGCTCTGCTACCTGCTCTGCCGAGCCTACGCAGACGGCGTGTTCGAGGCGCGCAACGACAAGCCGACGCCCGTCACCGTCGGCCGCGTGATGATGCACCTCGCCCGCGTGCTCAACGAAGTGCGCAAGGGCGACATGGTGTCGAACCGGCTGCTCGGTCGCCTGACCAGCCTGCTGGCCGGCAAGCGCGGTTTCCTGCAGCGCGCCTTCGAGGGCATCACGCGCGAGGACCTCGCTTCGTACCTCGGCATCGCCGAGCGCGGCGGCGAGGACTTCCCGCAGGAGATCGTCGACATCGTGCTGCGCAAGGTCGCAGACAGCTACCCGGACCTCACGGCGAAGGCCGAGAAGCCGTTCTGGGAGCGCGAGGAACTCACGTTCACCTCCGCCGAGGGCCTGCGCCGCATCAAGGAGGAGTACAACGTGCTGGTGGGCGAGAAGATCCCCGCCAACTCCAAGGCGATCGGCGCCGCTGCCGCGCTTGGCGACCTCAGCGAGAACAGCGAGTGGGAGTCGGCCATGGAGGAGCAGCGCAACCTGACGTCGCGCGCCACCGAGATGGACAAGACGATCCGCAGCGCGCGGTTGATCGAGGACCAGGAGATCCCCGACGGCATCGTCGCGCCCGGCACGCGCGTGACTCTGCACGAGGAGGAGAGCGGGAAGCAGCGCACCTACCTGATCCTCGGCCCGTGGGACGTCAACGACGACTCCACCATCAACTACCGCGCGCCCATCGCCCATGGCATCCTGGGACTGAGCGTCGGTGAGACGGGCAACCTGCCCTCGCCGAACGGCCCCATCGCAGTCCGCATCGAGCGCGTCGAACGCGCGATCTGAACCGCGCGATGGAGGTCTTGCGACTCCAGCATCCCGGGGGCGGGCACGTCGTGGTCGACGTGCTCGACGGAACGGGTCCGGCATACCTGTACGTGCACGGCTACGGCTCGGTGCGCGCCGGCGAGAAGAGCGCATCGCTGTTCGAGCATGCGCGTGCACGCGGGCGTGCTGCGGCGCGCATCGACCTGCGCGGCCACGGGGAGTCGAGCGGGACGATCGGCAACGTGACGATGAGCGAGATGGTGGCCGACGTCCGTCTCGCCATGGCGATGTTGCGGGCGCGCGGGGCGGGACCCGTGGTGCTGGTCGGTTCCTCGATCGGCGCCGTGGTCGGTTCGTTCGCGGCAGCGCAGGAGCCTTCCAGCGTGCGCGGCCTCGTGCTGCTCGGCCCGGCATTCGGTTTCATGCGGCTCGCCGCCCGCCTGGATCCGCAGGGACGCCTGCGCACCAGCACCGGCCTCGAGGTGACCATGCACCAGCGCACCATCCTGGATGCGCAACAGCACGACGAGGCGAGCCTGCCCGGCCGCATCTCCATGCCGCTGCTGGTGGTGCACGGAACGGATGACGAGGTGATCCCGCCTGCCGTGAGCACGCGCTTCGTGGAGCAGGTACCCCACGCCGACAAGGAGCTGTGGCTGGTGGAGGGCGGCGACCACCGCCTCAACCAGCCGATCCTCGAGGTCTGGCGCCGTATGGACGCTCGGATCGGCTGACGGCCTGCTTCGGGCACGCTACCCTGCCGGGATGGACGCAACCTGCTACCAGACACCCGCGCTGCTGGTCCACCTCGACCGCGTGCGGGCGAACATCGAAGCGATGCTGCGCCACGTCGGCGGCAACGTGCGGAGGTGGCGCCCGCACGTCAAGACGTGCAAGGTCCCCCAGGTGCTCGATGTGCTGCTGGCGGCAGGGGTGCATCGTTTCAAGGTCGCCACCACGCGCGAACTCGCCGTGCTGCTGGAGTCCGCGGGCACGCAGCGGCCCATCGACGTACTCGTCGCACTCGCCCACCACGGCGCCAACCGGCAGCGCGTCCTCGACCTCGCGGCGGCGCACCCGATGCACCGCGTGTCGATGCTGAGCGAGGACCCAGGACACGCTGCCGCTCTCGCGGCAGCGGGCATGGACGTCTTCGTCGACGTCGACCCGGACTGGGGCCGCAGCGGCATCCCGATGGGCGACACGCAGCGGATCCTCGAGGTGGCGCGTGCAGCGGGTGCGCGGTTGCGCGGCATCCACTGCTACGAAGGGAACATCACGGATGCCGATCCCGCAGTCCGCGAGCAGCGCGCACGCTCCGTGCACGAACGCGTGTGCCAGCTCGCATGCATGCTGGCGAAGCCGCCGGAACTCGTGACGAGCGGCACGCCCGGTTTCGTCGCGGCGCTGCGCCACGACGGCTATCGCACCTTCGACCATGCCGTGAGCCCGGGCACCGTGACCTACTGGGACGCCCGCAGCGCCGAACTGGGCATCGAGGGCTTCGTGCCGGCGGTCGAGGTGCAGGCGCGCGTCGTGAGCAGGCCCCGGGCCGACCGGCTCACCATCGACTGCGGCAGCAAGGCGATCGACGCAGCCGCTGGCGAACCCGTCGTGGTTCCCGTGGGTCCATGGCAGCTGCAGGCCCTGCGCCCGAGCGAGGAGCACCTGCCCATGAAGGTGGTTGCAGGCGATGCGCCGCCGCTCGGTTCCCTGCTGCGCGTGGTGCCGCGCCACGTGTGCCCGACCGTCAACCTCGCCGACGAAGCCGTGCTCCTCGACCACGAGCGGATCGTGGGCGTGGTGCCCGTGGGTGCGCGCGGCCATGAGACCCTGCCCAGTCCCGCAGCTCGCCACACATGACTCTCGAGCCCTGGCAGCAGCGCCTCGTGGTCGAGGTGGACGGCTGGATCGACCTAGACTGCTGCGACAAGGCCATCGAGCGCCTGCAGCCGCTGCTGGACGATCCCGCGACCCACTCGGTGGCGATCGGCTTGCGCGCGCGTGCGCTCGTCGCCCTCGGCAGGCATACCGAGGCACTCGCGGACATCGGCATCCTGCGCGCGATGGATGCCGATCCCGAGTGGCTCGACCTCACCGAGGCATGGTGCAGGAAGCGCACGGGGAACCTCGACGGCGCGATCCGCTGCATGAAGGACCTGCTTGCGCGGGATCCGCGCAGCGCGATCGGTCACTTCAACCTCGGCTGCTACCTTGCGCTCGCAGGTCGCCTCGAGGAGGCCCTCGACGAGGTGAGCATCGCGTGCGGGATGGACGAGACCTTCCGGTCCCATGCCACCGACGAGACGGACCTCGACGGACTCCGCGGCGACCCGCGCTTCGCGGCCCTGCTGCGAGCCGGGACGGAACGACACGACTGAAGTCGATCGCGAGGAGACGGTGGCACCGCCGAATCACGGGCACCCGAGGGTTCGAGGCAGTTGGGGTGTCGAGGAATGCGCCTTCCTGCCGAAAAAGGGTGCACGACCGTGGACAGCACGACCCTCAACCAGGCCCCCGTACAGCTTCGCGCTGAACTGCAGCGCAGGCTCACCTCCGTGGTGTCGCTGCCGAACCACGTGCTCGAGCCGCTGCTCTGCAGCCTGTTCGCACGCGGCCACGTGCTCCTCGAGGGCGTGCCGGGCGTCGGCAAGACGCTGCTCGCTCGCACCATCGCGCGCACCATCGGCGGCGAGTTCCGCCGCATCCAGTTCACCAACGACCTCATGCCCTCCGACGTGGTGGGCACGAACGTCTGGCGGCCGGGAGCCGACAAGTTCACGTTCGTGCGCGGCCCGTTGTTCGCCAACGTGGTGCTCGCCGACGAGATCAACCGCACGAGCCCGCGCACGCTCTCCTGCCTCCTCGAGGCGATGGAGAACGGCCAGGTGTCGGTGGAAGGGCGCACGGCCGAGCTGGGCCGGCCCTTCATGGTGCTCGCAACCCGCAACCCCATCGAGTTCCAGGGCACCTTCCCGGTGCCAGAAGCCGCCCTCGACCGCTTCCTCGTCCGCGTCGAACTCGGCTACCCCGAGGCCTCGAGCGAACTCGCGCTCTACCAGGGCGACGATGCCGAGGGCCGGCTCCTCGCCCTCGAGCCCCTGCTCACCACCTCGGCGCTGGTCGCTGCACAGCACGAAGTCGAACAGGTGCGCGTGAGCGCACCGGTCGCCGAGTACGCATACCGCATCGTCAACGCAAGCCGCGGCCATCCTGCCACCCTGCTGGGCGCCAGCCCGCGCGCGGCACTGCTCTGGCTGCGTGCCGCACGGGCGCGCGCCTGGCTCGGCGGCCGGAACTACGTGGTCCCCGACGACCTCAAGCAGCTCGCGAGCCCCGTGCTGGCACACCGCATCTTCCTGCGCAACGGCGGCTCTGCAGCCAACGTGCTGAAGGAGCTGCTGTCCGGCACGGAGGTGCCGGTGTAAGTGCGCTGCAGCCCCACCCCGTTCGGGATCAAGGCAGCGGTGTTCGGCGCGATCATCGCGCTGATCTTCTTCGCAACGCCCTACACGAGCCTGTTCTTCATGCTCGTGGCGTTCCTCTCGGTGCTCGGCGTGCTCGGCACGCTGTGGGGCATGACGAACCTGAGCCGCGTGCGCATCACGATGGATCCCCCGCCCATGGCGCAGGCCGGCGAGGAGCGACCCGTCGTGGTGCACGCCTCGACGACCAGGGGCACGTGCCTCGGACTCGGCATCCAGCTCGAACTCGACTCGGGTGATCGCGTGGACGCAGGTTGCGTGCCCTGGGTCCACGGCCTGACGCGCATCGAGTCCGTGCTCGCACCGCTCGACCGCGGCATCCGCAGGGTGAAGGCGGTCATCGTCTGGTCAGACCAGCCACTGGGGTTCCTGCGCTGGCAGCGTCGGCTGGAGCTGCCCAAGCCCGTCGAACTCGTCACCCACCCGAAGCGGGCCTCCTTCGTGCCACGCGCGCCGTCGAGTCCGGCGCCCGCCGCCGACTCCGGATCCATGCAGGTGGCTGCCAGCCATGGCGTGGTGTCCTCGGTGCGACCCTGGCGCGAGGGCGACGACCTCCGCGCCGTGGACTGGAAGGCCTCGGCCCGCCGCAACGACTGGGTGGTGCGCGAGTTCGAGTCGGATGCCTCGGAAGGCGTGGAACTCGTGCTCGACCGACGCTGTGCGGAGCCAGTCCTCGAGGCCATGCTCGAACAGGCTGCAGCGCTCGTGGCCGAGCGGCCGCGCGACCAGGTCGTGCGCATCGTCAGCCAGGACCACGACTGCTCCTACGGCACCGAGGGCAAGCCCTTCGAGGCCGCCTTGCTCTGGCTCGCAGGGGCAACACGCCTCGATGACGATGCGCCTGCACCGAGCGGCGCGAGCCCGTCGGCCCTGCACCTCCCCCTCGCGGAGGGGCGCCGATGAACGCGCTCCTGCGCCCCCTGCTCGCGGTGCTCACGCTGGTCAACGTGGGATTCGTCCACAGCACCGGCGCGGTGCCCATCGAGTGGCTCCTGCCGCTCTACATCCTCACCCTGGCAGCCCCGCTGCTCGCGCGCATCCAGCACCTGAAGCACTACCGCACGGCGTGGACCACGGCCGTGGTGCTCGTGATGATGCTGCTCGTCCACCACGCACAGACCACCGGTCTCGTGCACATGCTCGAGGACGGGCTCGTGCTCTCGGCGCTGTGCCAGGTGCACCTGCTCAACAACCTGAACGAACGGCAGAAACCAGACCTGCTGTTCTTCAACTCCTTCCTGATCACGTTCATCACGGCCTTCTTCGCGCCGGATGTCACGTGGTCGCTCCTCTTCCTCGCGTACGCCTCGTTCCTCGTCCCGGCCATGCACCTGCATGCCGTGCTCCGGGCAGGCGTCGAGCCGGTGCCCGGCCTCACCTGGCGGGTCTTGCGCGACAGCATCCCGCGCACGGCAGTCGTCCTCGCCTGCACGGGCCTCGTGTTCGTCTCCTGGCCGCGCGACTTCCACCGCATGGGATGGATCCAGGAGCAGCTCGACATCGAGTTCCGGGCCGGCCGTGAGGTCGCGTTCAGCGACGAGATCGACCTCGATGCAACGGGACGCGCGAAGCTCAGCGAAACCGAGGTGATGCGCATCCGGCAGACGGGCGGCAAGCCAGCCCCCTTCCCCACGCACTGGCGTGGCGCCACCTTCGTCGAACTCGGCAGCGGCCCGTGGAAGTCGCATGCCCGCATCGTCACGGGCGCGAACCAGCACACCGACTGGCTCTGGGCCATGGACGTGAGCAACCTGTGGCATCGCCGTGGCAACCACCCGGACTCCGAGTTCGCGGTCCGGCTCAGCGATCTCTCGATGTCGCGCATCGTGCTGCCGGCAAGCGCTGCTGCGATCGAATGGGGCGTCGAGGCCGGCGCGGAGATCGCCACGCCGCTCACCGATGGCACCGTCGAACTGAGCAGGAACGCCCTCCGCAGCCTGCGCGGCAAGTCGCTGGAGTTCTCGGTCATGGTGGGTCGGCCCCGCGAGGACGCCGAACTGGCGCCCGGCCTGCCGGCGCTGCAGCGGATGCGGCAGGTGGACCCCTCGAACACGCCGCCTGGAGTCAACGAGCTCGCGCAGAGGCTGCGGGGGCAGTTGCCCGAGGGGACGGATGGCGCCGTGACGGCCGAGCACTTCGCCCGCTGGCTGCGCGAGTCGCGCCGCTATGCGCTGCCGGGCGAGGACGGTGCGGCTGCAGGCATCGCCGAGTTCGTGCTGGGCCACGGCGGCGGCCACTGCGAGTTCTTCGCTGCCACGCTCGCATACATGCTGCGGAGCCAGGGCATCCCCTGCCGTGTCGTGACCGGCTACCTCGCGAGCGAGATCGACGACGGTTCGGGAGAGCTCGTGATCCGCAGGCGCGATGCGCATGCATGGGCCGAGGTCTGGTCGGGATCCGACTGGCGCACGATCGACCCGACCCCCAGCGCCGAGATGGAAGAGGCGCAGCAGCAGGCCTCGTCGGGGACGCTGCAGGATGCCCTCACCTGGCTGCGTGCCGCATGGAACACGCTCACCGGGTTCGACGGCGAGGCGCAGGTGCGGCTCTGGAGGTTCGTCACCGCCATCCCCGGGGCCGTGGCCCGGACGCTGGCCGACAACGCACTGACGGCATCCGTGCTCGCGCTGCTGCTCGGGGCATGGCTGGTCGTGCGCAACCGCTCGGGATTGCAGCAGCCTGCCGCGATCCGCGACCTGCACCGTGCCGTCCGGCGCTGCGGCCTCAAGCCGGTGCCAGGCGAGACGCCTCGCGAACTGCTCGAACGGGCTGCTGCACTCGGCAACGTGGACACCGAGCGGCTCGAGCAGCTGCGCACCGCCACCGAGGCGCACGAGCGCAGTCGCTACGAGCGCTGACCGCGGTCAGGGCCCGTCGGCGAGGACGGAAGCCGCATAGGCGACGGCAGCGGAGCCGAGGGCGAGTTCGCGTTCGTTGACGGCCTCGAGGCGATCGAGCGTGCTGTGGTGGTAGTCGAAGTAGCGGTGACCCGCCACCAGCAGGCCGAACAGCACGGTGCCACGTTTCCCGAGGGGCGCGATGTCGGCGCCGCCGCCGCCACCGGTCGCGAATGCGCCCATGCCGAGTTCCTTCAGCGGCGCAAGGAGCCGTGCGTACGGCTCGGCAGCCTCGCCGGACAGGCTGCAGGTGAAGCCCTCGGGCAGGAAGCCGCCGGCATCGCTCTCCAGCGCGGCGACGTGGCGCTCGTGCGCGTGCATCGCATCGTAGTTGGTGGCGCCCCGAAGGCCGTTCTCCTCGTTGGCGAAGAGCACGATGCGGATCGTGCGGCGGGGCGACCATCCCGACTGCAGCAGCAGCCGAGCGGCCTCGAGCGCGTGCACGCACCCGGCGCCGTCGTCGTGCGCGCCGGTGCCGAGGTCCCAGGCATCGAGGTGCCCGCCCACGACCACGATCTCATCGGGGCGCTCGGTGCCGGGGATCTCACCCACCACGTTGGCGCCGGGCACGTCGGGCAGCATGCGGCAGCCGAGCTCGATGCGCACCTTCACGGGGCCGGCTGCGAGGGCTCGCGACAGCAGGTCGGCATCGGCCGTGGCGATGGCCGCAGCCGGCACGGCAGGCACTGCCGGGTCGTAGTTCATCGCCCCCGTGTGCGGGTTGCCGTCGATGGTGGTCGTCATCGAGCGCACGATGGCGCCCACCGCGCCGACCTTGCCGGCCTCGATCGCGCCGTTCGAGCGCTGGGGCACCGCCTCGCCATAGGCCTGCCCGGTGCGCATGAGCGCGCGCGGCATCGGCCGGTTGAAGAACACGATCTTGCCCCGCGCGGCATCGCCCATCCGGCGCAGCTGCTCGAAGGTGCGCACCTCCACCACCTCGGCCGTGATGCCGCCTTCGGCCGTCCCCACGGAGCCGCCGAGCGCGGTGACGCGCAGCGGCGTCTCTGCATCGCCAGCCAGCATGGCCGCGGTTTCCGTGCCGCGCACCCAGCAGGGCACCGGGAAGGTCTCGGCGCGCACGTTCACGAGCCCGATCGCGCGCATGTACTCGAGCGACCACGCGACGGCATCGTCGTAACCCTTCGAGCCGGTCAGGCGATTCGGCGCCGCGGCCAGCAGGCTCGCGAGCGTGGCATGGGCGCGGTTGTCGGCGAGCGCACGCTCGAACAGCAGGTTGGCGCGCGCGCGCAGCACATCGGGTGCCGCGGCAGGTGCTGCCGACACCACGGCCGATCCATTCGTGGCGGCCGGAGCAGGCCCGGCGGCCGGGGTCGTGGTACAGGCGGCAAGCAGCGACAACAGCAGGATGCGCGGCACGCGCATCACGAGCCGGCCATCCAGTTCGGCTTGCGCTTCTCGAGGAAGGCGCCCATGCCCTCCTTGGCCTCCGGCGTGGCACGCAGCTGTGCGATCCACTGCGAGGTCACGGG
>JBEATZ010000098.1:0-5586 GCA_041161695.1 Planctomycetota bacterium
CTCTTGGGTATGTAACTGGACCAGTGCGGCGTGCCCGACCTATCCTCCTTGCCTCGCTTCCCGGCCCTCCCCCATGTCGATCGAGTTCACCAAGCGCATCACCCCCGGCCCCAAGCCGGACTGGCTGAAGGTGCCGATCCCCTCCGGCCCCACGGTCGCGAGGCTCGAGGGCCTGCTGCGGGAGCGCAACCTGCACACCGTCTGTGAGGAGGCCAAGTGCCCCAACATGGGCGAGTGCTGGGCCGGCGGGACCGCCACCTTCATGGTGCTGGGCGACACCTGCACCCGCGGCTGCCGGTTCTGCGCCGTGAAGACCCACGCCCAGGGCACCCCGGTCGACGCAGGCGAGCCCGACAAGGTCGCCGAGGCATGCCAGGCCATGGGTCTCCGGTACGTGGTGCTGACCATGGTCGACCGCGACGACCTGCCCGACGGCGGCGCCGCCCACGTGGCGCAGACCATCCAGGCAATCAAGCGCCGCGACCCCGAGATGCTGGTCGAGGCGCTGGTGGGCGACTTCCAGGGCAACCGCGACCAGGTCGAGGGCGTGCTGCAGGGCCGGCCCGACGTGTTCGCCCACAACGTGGAGACCGTGCTGCGCCTCACGCCGCGCGTCCGCGACCACCGCTGCAGCTACGTGCGCTCCCTCGAGGTGCTGCGCACCGCCAAGGCGATCCAGCCGGGCATCGTGACCAAGTCGTCGCTGATGCTGGGGCTCGGCGAGAGCGACCGCGAGTTGGAACAGGCGATGGACGACCTGCGCGAGCACGGCGTCGACGTCGTCACCTTCGGCCAGTACCTGCGCCCCACCATCAAGCACCTGCCGGTGCGCGAGCACGTGACGCCCGCGCGCTTCGCCGCACTCGAGCAGCGCGCCATGACCAAGGGCTTCCTCTACGTGGCCTCGGGCCCGCTCGTGCGCTCGAGCTACAAGGCCGCCGAGTACTACCTCGCGGGCATGATCCGCCAGCGCCGCGAACTGGAGGCCGCACGCGCGGCCACGGGCACGCCCGCCAACGCAACTTCCCGACCGGAGACTCCATGAGCCTCGACCTGCACACGATCATCGACTCGGACGGAAAGGCCCCGAAGGCCAAGGACCCGAACCTGCCCGCGGCAGAGCTGCAGAAGCTCTACCGGCTGATGGTGACGACGCGCCTCATGGACGACCGCGGCCTCGCGCTGCAGCGTCAGGGCCGCATCGGCTTCTACCTGCAGTCGACCGGACAGGAGGCCTCGCACCTCGGCACCGCCTACGCGCTCAAGCAGAGCGACTGGCTGTTCCCCGCCTACCGCCAGCCCGGCATCCTGCTGCTGCGCGAGGTCCCGATCGACCAGATCGTGTGCGAGTGGTTCGGCAACTCGGGCGACACCTCCAAGGGTCGCCAGATGCCGGTGCACTACAGCTTCCGCCGCGCCAACTTCGTCTCGATCAGCTCGCCCATCGGCACGCAGCTCACGCAGGCGGCCGGCGCGGGCATGGCAGCGCGCATCCGCGGTGACGACACCGTGTTCATGACGTTCTGCGGCGACGGCGGCACCAGCTCCAACGACTTCCACACCGGCCTCAACTTCGCCGGCGTCTACAAGGCGCCCGTGGTGTTCGTGGTCGAGAACAACGGCTGGGCGATCTCGGTGCCGGGCCACAAGCAGACGGCCTCGGAGTCGTACGCCATCAAGGCCCACGCCTACGGCATGCCGGGCGTGCGTGTCGACGGCAACGACATCCTCGCGGTCTACGCGGTGACCAAGGCCGCCGTCGACCGCGCGCGCCGCGGCGAGGGCCCGACGCTCATCGAGACGGTCACGTACCGCATCGCCTCGCACAGCAGCTCCGACGACGCCTCGCGCTACCACGACGCAAAGGTGCACGAGAGCTGGAAGAAGAAGGACCCGATCCAGCGGTTCCAGAAGTACCTCGAGCACAAGAAGCTCTGGAACGCCAAGTTCGAGGCCGAGGTGATCGAAGGCGCCAAGGCCGCGATCCAGGCGGCGGTGACCGCTGCCGAGGCGATGCCGAACCCGGCCCCGGAGACCCTGTTCGACGACGTCTACATGAACCCGACCGCGCAGCTGAAGGAACAGAAGCAGCAGCTGCTGGACCTCATGGCCAAGGGAGCCGTCGGCTCCGAAGTCGGCCACTTCCCCCTCTGAACCACGCACAGCACACGAGCAAGCCATGAGCGCAACCGACACCAAGAGCAGCACGAGCAAGCCCGGCGTCAAGGTGATGACGCTGATCGAGGCAGTCACCGACGCCCTGCGCACGGAGATGGCCAACGACGACCGCGTGGTCGTCTTCGGCGAGGACGTGGGCAAGAAGGGCGGCGTGTTCGGCGCCACGATGGGCATCCAGGACCAGTTCGGCGAGACGCGCTGCTTCGACACGCCGCTGTCCGAGTGCGGCATCATCGGCGCCGCGGTGGGCATGGCCGTCTACGGCATGCGCCCGGTGGCCGAGATCCAGTTCCTCGACTTCATCTACCCGGCCTTCGACCAGATCGTGAGCGAGGCCGCGAAGATGCGGTACCGCAGCGGCGGTGAGTACACCTGCCCGATGGTGATCCGCTCGCCCTACGGCGGCGGCATCCGCGGCGGCCACTACCACAGCCAGTCGAGCGAGGCGTACTTCTGCCACACGCCCGGCCTCAAGGTCGTCATCCCCTCCACGCCTGCGGACGCAAAGGGCCTGCTCATCGCGGCCATCCGCGACGAGGACCCGGTGATGTTCCTCGAGCCCAAGAAGATCTACCGCCACGGCAAGGGCGAGGTGCCGCTGGGCGAGCACGTCGTGCCGATCGGCAAGGGCCGCATCGCGCGCGAGGGCACCGACTGCACGGTGGTTGCCTACGGCGCCATGGTGTCGGTGTGCGAGCAGGCCGCCGAGATGGCGGCGCAGCAGGGCCGCAGCATCGAGGTGCTCGACCTGCGCACCCTGGTGCCGCTCGACGAGCCGATGCTGCTGGAGTCGGTGCGCAAGACCGGCCGCTGCGTCGTCGTCTACGAGGCGCCCAAGACCTGCGGCTACGGCGCGGAGATCGCGGCCATCGTCGCCGAGAAGTGCATCGAGTACCTCGAGGGCCCGGTGGTGCGCGTGGCCGGCTTCGACACGCCGTTCCCCTACACCCTCGAACACCTCTACATGCCCGACGTGGCGCGCGTCCTCGCGGGCATCGACAAGTCCTTCCACTGGTGATGCGCAGGCTCCTGCGCAACGAAGCCGGTACCCACAGCGAACAGAACCCACGAACAGGCAGAACCCATGGCCCCCAAGGAATTCAAGCTCCCCGACATTGGTGAAGGCATCGCCGAAGGCGAGATCGTCAGCTGGAAGGTCAAGCCCGGCCAGGCGGTGAAGGAAGAGGATCCCTTCGTCGAGGTGATGACCGACAAGGCGACCGTCACGATCACCGTGCCGTTCACGGGCGTGATCAGCGAGCTGCGCTGCAAGGAAGGCGACGTGGTCCCGGTCGGCTCGGTGATCGCCGTGATCGAAGCCGGTGCCGCAGGCGGTGCCGCGCCCGCCCCGGCTCCCGCGGCCGCAGCCCCTGCGCCCAAGCCCGCACCCGCGCCGGCTCCTGCGCCTGCCCCCGTCGCGGCCAAGCCCGTCGTGGTGCCCGCGCCTGCCGCCAAGCCCGCAGCACCCGCACCCGCTGCACCGGCGCCCGTCGCTCCCGCAGCGAGCTTCGTGCAGAGCTCGCCGGGCAAGGTGCTCGCGGCTCCTGCCACGCGCCGCCGCGCACGTGAGCTCGGCGTCGACCTCGGCGCCGTCACCGCCACCGGCCCGCGCGGCCGCGTGACCAACGACGACCTCGCGGCCCATGCCGGCAGCGCAGCTGCGGCCCCGGCCGTTCCTGCGGCAGCGGCTCAGGGTGCAGGCGCACGCGGGTTCACGCCCGTCGCCATCCCCTCCGCGCCTGCAGGTCGCACCGAGGAGCGCATCCCGTTCCGCGGCCTGCGCCGCAAGATCGCCGAGGCGATGACGCGGTCGAAGTTCACCGCCACCCACTTCACCTACGTCGACGACATCGACGTGACCGACCTGGTGAAGATCCGCGGCGACGCCAAGAAGGCGTTCGCCGAGCAGGGCATCAACATCACGTACCTGCCGTTCATCATGAAGGCCGTCGTCGCGGCCATGAAGCAGTACCCGATGATGAACGCCTCGCTCGACGAGGTCACCCAGGAGCTGGTGGTCAAGAAGTACTACAACTTCGGGATCGCCACCGACACCGACAACGGCCTCATCGTGCCGGTGATCAAGGACGTCGATCGCAAGTCGATTGGCGAGCTGGCGAAGGAACTGCAGGAACTCGCCGAGCGCACCCGCTCCGGCAAGATCACCGTCGACGACCTGACGGGCGGCACCTTCTCGATCACCAATGCCGGCAACATCGGCGGCTTGTTCGCCACCCCGGTCATCAACTTCCCCGAGGTGTCGATCCTCGGCGTGCACGCCATCAAGGACACCCCGGTGATCCGCAACGGCGCGTGCGTACCGGGCAAGGTGATGTACCTGTCGGTCTCCATCGACCACCGCATCGTCGACGGCGCCACCGGTGCACGCTGGATGAACGTCATCAAGTCGCACCTCGAGCAGCCGTACCGCCTGATGCTGGCCTGATGCCATGAGCCCGCGCACCGCACCCAAGAAGCAGAAGAAGGCCGGCGGCAAACCCGCGGGCGGCAAGTCCGCAGGCGCCAAGCCTGCGGCAGCCCGCAAGGGCAACAAGGCTGCGAAGGCGAAGCCCGCGGCACGCCCCGCTGCCCCGCGCAAGGTCGCTGCCGCAGCCGCGGCGCCTCGCCCCATCGAGGCCGCTGCGGTTCGCGCCACGCCCAGCGGGCTCGTGCGCCTGCTGGAGGACGACGGCACGGTGGCGCCCGGGCGCGACCCGGGCCTGCCGAAGGAGACGCTGCTGTTCCTGTACGAGCAGATGGTGCAGGTGCGCGAGTTCGACCGCAGGATGCTGATGCTGCAGCGACAGGGTCGCATCGGCTTCTACGGCCCGATCCTCGGCCAGGAGGCCGCGACGGTGGGTTCGGTGGCCGCGCTCGAGAAGCGCGACTGGATCTTCCCCGCCCTTCGCGAGGGCGCTGCCGCGATGATGCGCGGCCTGCCGCTGGTCGAGGCCGTCAACCAGCTCATCGGCAACGGCGCGGACCGCTGCAAGGGCCGCCAGATGCCGTGCCACTACACCTTCAAGGAGGGCAACTACTACGGCATGTCCTCCGTGATCGGCACGCAGATCAGCCATGCGGTCGGCGCGGCGATGGCCGCGCGCATCCGCGGCGACGACGTGGTGATCCTCGGCTACATGGGCGACGGCGCCACCTCGGCCAACGACTTCCACTGCGGCATGAACTTCGCCGCCGTGTACCGCTCGCCCGTGGTGATGTTCTGCCAGAACAACCAGTGGGCGATCTCGGTGCCCATCAGCAAGCAGAGCGCGTCGGAGACCATCGCACAGAAGGGCGTCGCCTACGGCATGCCCTCGGTGCGCGTCGACGGCAACGACGTGCTGGCCGTCTACTCCGTGACGAAGCAGGCCGTCGAGCGCGCGCGGCGCGGCGAGGGCCCCACCTTCA
>JBEATZ010000181.1:0-5596 GCA_041161695.1 Planctomycetota bacterium
CGATGCAGCCCACCAGCACGTGCAGGGCGGGCGGCAGCTGCGTTGCGAGCGCACGCAGGGCCTCGTCGTGGGCGGCGAGGAAGCCGCGCGCGAGCAGCAGGTCCTCGGGCGGGTAGCCGCAAAGCGCCAGTTCGGGGAACACCGCAAGGCGCGCGCCCTGCACCGCGGCACGCTCCGCAAAGTCGCGGATGCGTGCGCAGTTGCCGGCGAAGTCGCCGACCGTGGTGTCCACCTGGCAGAGGGCGACCTTCATGGAAGGCTCAGCGGAGCTCGACCGGGAGCTGGAACTCGATCGTCTCGATCGTGCCCTCGACCTCCTCGACCTCGGTGGCACCCAGTTCTCTCAGCCGTGCGACCACCGCCTGGACGCTGCTCTCCGGCGTGCTGGCTCCCGAGGTGACGCCGATGCGCTGCACGCCGCGGAGCCACTCGGCCTTGACCTCGCCGGCGCCGAGGACCAGCCAGGCGGGCACGCCCGAGTCGAAGGCGATCTCGCGCAACCGGTTGCTGTTGGAGCTCATCGGGTCGCCGATCACCAGCCACAGTTCGACCTTGCCGCGCAGGTTCTTCACCGCCATCTGGCGGTTGGTCGTCGCGTAGCAGATGTCCTCCTTGCGGGGCGTCTGCAGCTTCGGGAACCGACGCTTCAGCACGGCCATCACGCGCATGGCCTCGTCGACGCTCAGGGTGGTCTGGGTCAGGACCGCGACCTTGTCCGGGTTGTCGACCTGGACCGTCTCGGCCTCCTCGGGCGTGGCCACCACGATCGTCTGGTCCGGGGCCTCACCGACCACCCCCTCGACCTCGACGTGGTCCTCGTGCCCGATCAGCAGGATCGTGCAGCCCTGCTTGGCGAAGTGCTGCGCCTCGATGTGCACCTTGGTGACCAGCGGGCAGGTGGCGTCGATGGCGTGCAGGTGCAGGTTGCGGGCCTCGTCGAACACGAAGGGCGCCACGCCGTGGGCGGAGAAGATCACGCGGCTGCCGCTCGGCACGTCCTTCAGCTCGTCGACGAAGACGGCGCCCTTCTTCTGGAGGTCCTGCACCACCACCTTGTTGTGGACGATCTCGTGGCGGACGTAGATGGGCCGTCCGAAGCGTTCGATGGCTCGTTCCACCGTTTCGATGGCACGTTCGACGCCGGCGCAGAAGCCTCGGGGGCGGCACAGGTAGACCTTCATGGGGCAGGCAGTGTCGGCCTGCGGGGGCGGGCGGGCAAGGGTTGGGGCAGGTCCCCTGCGCAGGGCATCGGGTCCCGGTTCGGGACGGCTACGTCAAGCAGCCCGGTGCGACTGCCGAAGCTGGCAATGGTCCCGTCGCCTTTCACGACGGCCCGGAGGGGAAACACATGCGCCTCGAACAACTGGGTGCGCCGCAACAGGAGACACCACAGCTCCGTTATGCGGTGCTCAATCGCGCCGTCGAGAACGGCCTTGCCTCGGACGAGGTCTGGAAGGACCTCGTCCATGTCTGCCTCGAGCTCGGCCTGCACAGCGAGGCCATTCGCGCCTGGCGCAACCTGCAGGATTCTCCTGCCAAGTATGCGCTCGAGTCGCTGCTGCTGAGCCGTCCCGATGCAGTCGAACAGGCAACGCAATCCGATGCCGCTGCTGCCGCCACCGACGCGCGCAACCCCACTGCAGATCTTTGTCGTTCGCTTCCCAAGGACGGTCGGGCAACCAACGGCAGGCGCCACACCGGCGTTGCGCACGTCGGTCCCGACCGTCCCACCGTTCGCGAACACCTTGCGGAGGCCCTCCACTTCCTGATGCAGGACCAGGTGCCGATCGCAGCGCTCGTCGCCACGGTCAGCTTCCCGCTGCTGCTGGGCCTGGGGGGTTTCGTGGGCACCGCCCATCCAACGCCCTTGCTGCCGGTGCTGGCCGCCGTGCCCGTGCTCGGCCTGCTGGGCATGGTCGGGGCGCTCGGCCGCCGGATCCTCGTCGATGCCGCAAGCGGGGACTTCACCCCGCCGCACCTCCCGGGGTGCTGCGACCTGGTCCGCGACAGCCTGAGGTTCCTGGTCGACATCGTGCTCGTGGCGTTCGCCTGCTTCGCCCTCCCGGTGGGGCTCGCCCTCGGCGGCGTCGCAACCCCTGGCTGGGCGCTGCTGCTGTGTGCGAGCGTGCTGCTCGCGCCGATGGTGCACCTCGTGCGCCAGTTGCGGGGCGACACCGGTTCGCTCAACCCCCTGCTGGCCCTCCGCGCCATCCGCATCGACGCGAGCCGCTACCTGGGGATCGCGCTCACCTGCGTCGCCCTGGCCGTGCCAGCACTGGCAACGGCTTGGCTCGCTCGCAGTGCGCCAGTCTGGCTGCAGGCGGCCTTCGTGGGCCCGTTCGTCGTGGTGCCGCTGTTCGCCGCCTCGCGGTTGCTCGGCACCTATGCCGACAGCATCCACGTGGAGCTGCGCAAGCTGCTGTTCCCGGTCGAACGCATCGAGGCGGTGCGCACCACCACGGCTCGCAGACAACAGGTCGCGCAGGTCGAACCGCGCCCGGCGCGGCGCCTCGTCGATGCCGAGCCCTCGCTGCTCGACCACCTCGTGCAACAGCCTGCGGTCAGCTCGCTGGGGATGCCGACTCGCGGTGCCGTTCGGGGATCCGGCCGCAGCAGGCCTTCGGTGCCGGCAGCCCGCGGCTAGCGCGGCGGGTCGCCGCGAAGGCTGCGCAGTCGATCGGCCGCCAGCTGGTGTCCCTGGTCCGCCGCCTGCTGCAGCCACGTGCGCGCGGCAACGACGTCCTTCGCCACGCCATTCCCATCCGCGAGGCAGGTACCGAGCAGGAAGCAGCCCTGCACGTGACCGGCAAGGGCTGCCTTGCGGAACCAGGCGACCGCGGCTGTGGGGTCGCGCTCCGAGCCGATGCCTCGCAGTGCGCACTCGCCAAGGTGGCAGTAGGCGCCGGGGAAACCCTGGTCGGCGGCCTGATGAAACCACTTCAGGGCCGCCGCTGCATCCGCGCCCGTGCCGAGTCCCACGAGGAGGCAGTGGCCAAGAGAGTCCTGCGCCTCGGCATACCCTTGTGCAGCGGCCTTGCGGAGCCACTCCACGGCGTGCCGCGGGTCCCTCGGCACGCCGTTGCCGGTGAGCAGGCATGCAGCAAGCATGTCCTGTGCAGCGGCATGACCCTGGTCAGCCGCGAGGCGCAGCATCTTCGCGCCTTCCACTGCATCAACGGGTGTGCCGAGTCCGCGCAGCAGGCAGCGACCGGCGAGGGCCTGTGCGCCGGCATGGCCTGCATCCGCGGCCTTGCGAAACCATGCGAAGGCAACCTTCGCGTCGCGCTGCACGCCATCGCCCTGCAGGTACGCACGGCCCAGCTGGAACCGTGCTGCGGCGTGTCCCTGTTCTCCAGCGCGCTGGTACCAGCGCAGTGCCGCAACGAGGTCCTTGTCGGTGCCCCGACCGTCGCGAAGGCAGTTCGCGAGTTCGTACTGTCGTTCGGCATCCCCGCCGGCGGCAGCTGCATCGAGTTGGGGAGTCCAGGAAGGGCTCGCCTCCTGGGCATGCAGCACACGCACCATGAACAACGCAGCCACGATGCCGATGGCACGGAGGAGGTCGACGAGTCTGCTCACACGGGAACGATAGGTGTGCAAGGCACGTGCGCGGAACGGTATGGTTCGTGAAGAAACGCAGAACCAACCCATGCGCGACAAGGTCCTCATCGGTTACGGCCAGGGCTTCTGGGGCGACTCGATCCTCGGCCCCGTGCGCCTCGTGCGCGAAGGTCCCATCGACTACCTCGCCCTCGACTACCTGGCCGAGGTGACGATGAGCATCATGCAGAAGCTGCGGGGCCGGAACCCCAAGGCTGGCTACGCCACCGACTTCGTGGCGATGCTCGACCGCACGCTGCCCGAGATCCACCAGAAGGGCATCCGCGTGATCGCCAACGCCGGCGGCGTGAACCCCGGCGCCTGCCTCGATGCGGTGCTGGACCTCGCGCGCAAGAAGGGCATCAAGGGCCTCAAGGTGGGCATCATCGAGGGCGACGACGTCCTCGGCCGCGTCGACGAGCTGATGGCCTCGGGCGACGCCCTCGCCAACATGGACGACGGCCGGCCCTTGAGCGCCGTGCGCAACTCGATCCTGTCCGCCAACGTCTACATCGGCGCGTTTGCCGTGGCCGAGTGCCTCGCGCAGGGCGCGCAGATCGTCATCGGCGGCCGCCTCACCGACCCTGCGCTCGTGGCGGGCCCGATGATCCACGAGTTCGGCTGGTCGCGCACCGACTGGGACCGGCTCGCAGCAGGAACGATGGCAGGCCACATCGCCGAGTGCGGCGCCCAGTGCACCGGCGGCAACTTCACCGACTGGCGTGCCGTGAAGGACTTCGTCCGCATCGGCTACCCGGTGATCGAGGCGTCGCCCGACGGCTCGTTCGTCGTGACCAAGCACGAGGGCACCGGTGGCCTCCTCAACCGCGAGACCGTCATCAGCCAGCTGCTCTACGAGATGGGCGACCCGACGCGCTACCTCGGCCCCGACTGCACCGCGGACTTCACCAGTGCGCGCATCGAGGAGGTCGGCAAGGATCGCGTCCGCCTCAGCGGCATCCGCGGCGGACCTGCCACCGACACCTACAAGGTCTCGATCAGCTACCAGAACGGCTACAAGACGAGCGGCCAGCTCACCGTGAGCGGCCCCGATGCGGTGGCCAAGGCGAAGCTGTGCGCCGACATCGTGTGGGGGCGCCTCGCCCTCGACGGCTGCACCTTCGAGGAGCACGAGAAGCTCGTCGAGATCGTGGGCAGCGGCGTGTGCCATTCGGGCATCGCCGCGCCGTGCGACCCACCCGAGGTCGTGCTGCGCATGGGCGTGAAGTGCGCCGACGAGGACAAGGTCGACCGCTTCGGCATGGAACTCGTGCCGCTCGTGACCAGCGGCCCGCCCGGCGTGACCGGGTTCGCCGGCGGCAGGCCCAAGGCCACGGACATCGTCGGCTACTGGCCGGCGCTGCTGCGCAAGGACAAGATCAGCACGCGCGTGCGCGTGGAGGTGTCGTGATGGGAAGCAAGGTGAAGCTCCGCGAGATCGCCTGGGCGCGCAGCGGCGACAAGGGCGACGGCTCCAATGTCGGCGTGTTCGTGAAGACGCCTGCGCACTACGAGGCGCTGAAGCAGCAGCTGACCGTCGAGCGCGTGAAGCAGCACTTCCACGCCATCTGCAAGGGCACGGTCACCCGCTACGAGGCCCCCAACATGCTCGCGCTCAACTTCCTGCTGCGCGACTCGCTGGGCGGCGGCGGCAGCGAGAGCCTCAAGACCGACGCGCAGGGCAAGACCCACGGCCTCGCGCTGCTGGAGATGGAGATCGAGCTGCCGTGAGCGCGGCTCCTGCCGTGCTCGAGGAACTGCGCCGCCGCGCGCGCATGCGGCAGGCGCGCATCGTGCTGCCCGAGACGGGCGATGCGCGGACCGTCCAGGCGCGCGCGCTGCTGGAGCGCGACCACCTGTGTCAGGTGGTGTGGGCCGACGACCCTGCACGCCATCCCGCCCACACGGCGGTGGCAGCACACATCCACCAGCGGCGCGCCCACAAGGGCGTCGATGCCCAGAAGGCACGCGAACTCGCTTGCGAACCGCTGCACTT
>JBEATZ010000197.1:0-8211 GCA_041161695.1 Planctomycetota bacterium
GCTGCCGGCAGTTCCCTGCGGGCTGCTGCATCGGCGAGGACGGTCATGCGGCCTCCAGCACGACGGCTTCGCCCTGGCCGCCGCCGATGCAGAGGGCTGCCGCTCCGAGCTGTCGGTTTCCCGCGCGCAGTTCGTGCGCGAGCGTCAGGACCAGGCGTGCGCCCGATGCGGCAATGGGGTGGCCGAGCGCGATGGCCCCGCCGTTCACGTTGAGGCGGTCGGTGTCGATCGCGCCGAGGGCGCCGGGCGTGCCGAGGTGCTCGCGGCACCAGGCGGCCGAACCGGCTGCCTCGAGGCAGGCCAGCACCTGAGCTGCAAAGGCCTCGTTGATCTCGAGCACGTCCAGGTCCGCGAGCGAACAGCCTGCTTCGCGCAGCGCCGGGAGCAGGGCGTGCACCGGGCCGAGTCCCATGGTGCGGGGATCGAGGCCGGCCACGGCACAACTGCGCACGACGGCAAGCGGCCGCAGGCCCTCTGCGCGCGCACGTTCGAGGGACATCACGAGCATCGCCGCGGCACCGTCCGTCACCTGGCACGCGTTGCCCACGGTCACGTCGCCGTTGGCTCGGTCGAACACGGGCTTCAGCTTCTCCAGGGCCTCCAGGGTCTGCGCGGTGCGGATCCCGTTGTCCTCGGCCACCATCGCCGGGTTCCTTCCCCCGGCCACGACCGGCGCGATCTCCGCGGCGAGCCTGCCGGATCGCGCGGCAGCCGTGGCGCGCTGGTGGCTGCGCAGCGCCCATGCATCCTGCATCGCGCGGTCGATGCCGAAGGTGCGTGCGAGCGTTTCCGCCGTCTCGCCCATCAGCTGTCCGGTGAAGCCGTCGGTGAGTCCCTCGAGCACGCTGACGCGCGGCGCGAGCATGGAGGGGCGGAAGCCCAGCAGCCTGCGCAGCCGCTGTGGCACCGAGCGCGCCTTCTGCAGGCCGGTCAGGTACCGCACGAGGCGGGGGCCCATGAGCAGCGGGAAGTTGGACATCGACTCGGTCCCGCCGACGAGGAACACCTCGCCGCGGCCCGAGAGGAGGCGGAGCTGCGCCTCGCGCAGCGACTCCATGCCGGAAGCGCAGTTGCGCATGACGGTGAGGGCAGGCACGCCGGACGGCACGCCGGCACGCAGCGCGGCCACCCGTGCGACGTTCGCCTCGCGAGGGTCGGGCCCCGCACAGCCGAGGATCACCTCGTCCACGCGCGCAGGATCCCAGCCGGTGCGGTCGAGGGTCTCGCGCAACACGTGCGTGGCCAGGTCGCCTGCGCTCGCCGACTCGAGGTCGGTCCCGGCACGGCAGAGCGGCGTGCGCCAGCCCGCCACCACGGCAAGCGTCGTGCGATCGGCTGCCTTGCTCACGGCCGGGGCCTCGCGTCGAGGAACCGGCGTTCCTTCATCTCGGTCTCCATGCCGATGCGCTGGAGCATGCTGTCGAGGTCCTCGAAGGTGACACGGTTCGGCTGCACCTCGAGCTGCCCTCGGAATCCCTCGGTCACCTTGCGCGAAGCCGCCTCGCGCTGCGACGGATCGCGCACCGCGAGGTGCACAACGAGTTCGTCGACCTCGAGGGGGTCATCGTCCTTCTTGCGTAGTTCGACCTGCCACTCCTCGACTTCGGGGATGCTGCCGAGCACCTGCGCGCAGTCCTCTAGGTTCACCATGGTGCCCTTGACCTTCACGAGGCGCAGGTCCTTGGTGTTGCTGTCGCGGCGGATGTCGCTGTGGATGCGCGGCAGGGTCCTGCCGCAGTGCGGGCACGGCTCCCAGGTGATGCCGCCGCGCACCAGGTCGCCGGTGCGGTAGCGGAACACGGTGCTGCCGCGGCCCTGCAGCGGCGTGAAGACCAGTTCGCCGTCGCAGCCCTCGGGCACCACCTCGCCGGTGGCGGGGTCGACGACCTCGAAGATGGCCATGTCCGGATAGACGTGGTAGCCCGTGTAGCTGTTGTCCGCGGTCGGGCACTCGGTGAAGGCCATGCGCGCCTCCGTGAACCCGTAGGTGCCGAATACGTGCACGTTGCCTGCTCCCATCGACTGCAGCAGTCGCACCATGCGTTCCTTCATGCCGGGCGGCACGCGCTCGGCGCCCAGCACGAGCACCTTCACCGCGCTGAGGTCCGCACCCGCTGCTGCTGCCTTGCGGAGCAGGTGGTACACGTAGCCGGGCACGCCGATCAGCACCTCGGCACGGAGTCGGGTGATCGCGCGCAGGTCGCCGCTGCTGCCCATCACCTTCCCGCCGCCTGTCGACAGCGCCATCATCCCCGTCGCGAGGCCTGCGTAGAACACCTGCCAGAACGCGAGGTGCGGGGCGTAGGGGAACACGTTGGCCACCCGGTACTCCGGGTGCAGCGCCATGACGTCGACGATGCGGTTGCCGGTCTCCAGCAGCACGTCGAGGTCGTGCGGCGTGTAGAAGAACGGCACGGGTTCGGCGCTGCGACCGGTCGTGAACGTCATGAACGACGGGTAGAACTCGCGCCGCAACCGCCGCTTCACGGCATCGGCGCCCTGCAGCCACTTCTGGACCAGCAGCGGCAGCTTGCGGTGGAGGGGCCATGCGGCCTTCAGCGTCGCGGCATCGGGCTGCAGGATGAACCTGCGGAACCGCTGCGGGTCGTCCTCGGTGGGCAGCAGGTCGCGCTTCGACGAGAGCGGCACGCGCCGCAGGTCGTCGACCGTGCGGATCGAGTCCAGCGCCACGCCGGCCTGCGCCAGGTGTTCGCGGTAGAAGCCGTGGAACGGCAGGTACTCGCGCACGAACCGACGCAGCAGGTGGTCCTGCAGCTCGCGCATTCGCGCGGCATCCATCCGCTGCAGTCGCTGCCACCTGCTCATGGTCGTTGCCTCGATCGAAGGGCCCGGCGCGACGGGAGGTTCAGGTGCCCCCCGCACACGTCCGATCTATCGGACCGGTGACCCGTCCGACTTTGGGCGGTTCGCACCGACCCTCCCGCGAGCCACGTGACCACCCCGGAAGCCAGTTCCGCGAGCCCCGCAGGCGCCGCCCGTGCGCGCCGCCCGCACACCGTCCTCGTGCTGGGCGGCGGCGGCATGCGCGGCTACACGCACATCGGCGTCATCCGTGCCATCGAGCGGCTGGGCATCGTGGTGGACGAGGTGGTGGGGACCAGCATGGGCGCCGTGATGGGGGCGCTCTACGCAGCCGGTCACGACAGCCTCGAGGTGGAGCGACGAGCCGCGGAGATCACCATCCGCGACTACTTCCGCCTCAACCTGCTGAAGTTCCTGGTGCGCGGCTACCGGCACGCATCGGTGTACAAGGGCAAGACCTTCCACGACATCCTTCGGCGCCTGCTGCCCCAGAAGCACTTCGGCGAGTTCCAGCGGCCCTTCTTCTGCAACGCGATGTCGCTGTCCTCCGGCGCCAGTCGCTTCTTCGGCCTGCCGGGCGCGGACGACGTCCCGGTCGCGGATGCCGTCTACGCGAGTTCCTGCCTGCCAGCGGTCTTCGAGCCCATCGAGATCGGCGGCGAGCACTACATCGACGGTGGCATGACCGAGACCCTGGCACTGCGCCTCGCCCGTGCCCGCAAGGCGGAGCTGGTGATCGCCGTGGACCTCTCGCACCGCGACCTGCACTCGCCCGCGGAGTTCCGGGCCACGCTGCCGCACATCCTGTTCAAGACCTACGAACTCATGGGCATGTCGCTCAACGAGCACAACCTGCACCGGTTCGTCGACGACCGTACCGTGCTCGTGAAGCCCAAGGTGTCGCACATCGGCATCCTCGACCTGCCCGACGTCACCGAGATCGTCCGCATCGGCGAGCGTGAGACCCTGTCTGCGCTCACCACGCACCCCCTCACGCGCTGGCTCTGCGACCCTGCCGTCGTTGCGGAGGAGGACCGCAACGTCTCCGCGCCGCGCGACCACGTCCGACTCGAGGTGGACATGAACGCCTGCATCCACTGTGGCATCTGCGCCGCCACCTGCGCGACCAACGGCTATGCCGCCGTGCCCCTCGGCGACGTGGTGAAGAAGCCGCACAACTACGAGTGCACGCGCGACCTCGCCTGCGAGCGCAACTGCCCGACCGGGGCCATCACGCTGCACAACCTCTGATCCCGGGCTTGCATCCCGGCGGGGGAGGCGCTCGAAACGGAGCCCATGCGCAAGCTCCTGCTCCTGTGCACGGCCGGCCTCGCAGCCGCAGCCATCCTCGCCTCGTGCGGATCCACGTGGCCGCGCCGCGACCCCACCGGAGAGGTGTTCCCCACCGTGAGCGGCTCCTCGCTCGACGGCAGCCGCGTCACGCTGCCTGCGGCTGCCGGCGGCGAACCCATCCTGCTGCTGGTGGGCTACAAGCAGGAGAGTCAGTTCGACATCGACCGCTGGCTGCTCGCACTCTCCCAGGCCGACCTGCGGGTGAAGGTGCTGGAACTGCCCACCATCCCCGGGATGTTCCCCCGCATGTTCTCGGGCGCCATCGACGCCGGCATGCGGCGCGGCATCCCCGACGAGGACTGGCAGTCGGTGGTCACCCTGTACGGTGACGCCGCACCGGTGGCACGGTTCACGGGCAACGCAGACGGATTGCCGGGCAGGGTCCTGCTCCTCGACCGCGAGGGCCGTGTTGCATTCTTCCACGACCGCGGATTCTCGGTGGGAACGCTCCGTCGGCTGCAGGAAGTGCTCGCCGCCATCCGATGAACGGGTGCGCGGCGGCCGTCGCGCGTATCCTCCCGCCCATGAAACAACGCAGCGGCACGTGCATCGTCGTCGGCGCCTCGAGTGGCATCGGTGCTGCCCTCGCCCGGCGGCTCGCCCTCGAGGGTCGGCGCGTCGCCCTCCTCGCGCGGCGCGAGGCCGACCTGAAGGCCGTGGTGGCCACCATCGTGTCCGCCCTCGGCACCGGCAGGGTGCGCAGCTACGTGCACGACGTGCAGGACGCAGCCTCCGTGGAGGCGCTCTTCGAGCGCATCGAGCAGGACCTCGGTGAGGCGGACGAGCTCTACTACGCGGCGGGCGTCATGCCCGAGGTGGCGATCGACGAGTTCGACCTCGCCAAGGACGAGCTGCAGCTGCGAGTGAACGCGCTCGGCTGCATCGCCTGGGCCAATGCAGCGGCAAGGCGCTTCCTCGCCCGCGGCAGGGGCCTCGTGCTCGGCATCAGCTCCGTGGCGCAGGACCGCGGCCGCGTGGGCAAGCCCGGCTACCACGCATCCAAGGCCGCGATGGACACCCACCTCGAGAGCCTGCGCAACCGCCTCTGGCGCCATGGCGTTCAGGTGACCACCATCCGGCCAGGGTTCGTCGAGACGCCCATGACGCAGGGGCTGGCACTCAAGGGCGCCATCAGCGCCGACCGTGCTGCCGAACTGATCCTCAAGGCGCGCGACCGGCGCGCCACCATCGCCTACGTGCCCTTCAAGTGGCGGATCATCATGACCGTGATCCGCGCCATCCCGTCCTTCCTGTTCCGCAGGCTCTCGATCTGAGTTCGTGCACGCCATGACCGCGAACGCAACCGACTGGACCACCGAGGACGTGCGCGGCTGGGGCATGGCCGTGGGCGGGCGGTCCAGGCTGCTGCGGCCGACGACGGTCGAGGGCATCCAGACGGCCCTCGCGCAGGTCCGCGAACGACGCGGCACGGTCGCCTTGCGCGGCTCGGGCTGCAGCTACGGCGATGCCGCCATCTGCACCGGCGGCCACGTGCTCGACCTGTCGGCGATGAACCGCATCCTGTCCTTCGATCCCGCGACCGGGATCGCGAGGGTCGAGCCGGGCGTGACGATCCGCGACCTCTGGCGCCATGCCATCGGCTACGGCTTCTGGCCTGCCGTCGTCCCCGGGACGATGCGCGTGTCCGTGGGCGGCGCGTGCGCGATGAACATCCACGGCAAGAACAACTGGTGTGCGGGACCGTTCGGCGAGTGGGTGCGTTCGTTCCGGTTGCTCACGCCGCGCGGCGAACTCCTGCACTGCAGCCGCGACGTGAACCCGCACCTGTTCCACGGTGCCATCTCCGGCTTCGGCATGCTCGGCTGCTTCACCGAGGTCGAGCTGCAGTTGAAGCGCGTGCACAGCGGCCGGCTGAAGGTCTGGGCCATCGACGCGCGCGACCTCGCGCACCAGATGGAGCAGATGGAGTCGCTGCTCGACGACTCGGACTACCTCGTGAGCTGGGTCGACCTGCACGCGAAGGGCACCGGCCTCGGCCGCGGCGTGATCCACCGCGCCTGCCAGTACGAACCCGGCGAGGACCCGCAGGGCCTGCGCCACCTCGATCCGTGCCTTCAGGACGTGCCGGACCGCATGTTCGGCCTCGTGCCCAAGGGCTGGCTCTGGCCGGGCATGTGGCTCGCGACCCACGGCGGTTTCGTGCCGTTCGTCAACGCACTCAAGTACCACGCATCCGGCAGCGAGGTGCGCAACTCGCCCTACCCCCAGACGCACGGCGCGTTCCACTTCCTGCTCGACTACGTCCCGCGCTGGCAGTGGATGACGAAGCCCGGCGGACTCGTGCAGTTCCAGCCGTTCCTGCCCAAGGACACGGCCGAGGTCACGTTGCGCAGGATCGTCGAGATGTGCCACCGCGCAGGCATCGTGCCGTACCTCGGCGTGCTCAAGCGCCACCGGCCCGACCCGTTCCTCATGACGCATGCAGTCGACGGATGGTCGATGGCCATGGACTTCGCCGTGAGTTCCAGGACCAGCGGGCGCGAGCGGCTTTGGAACCACTGCCGCGACATGGCCGAGGTGGTCCTCGATGCAGGCGGTCGCTTCTACTACGCCAAGGACGCGATGCTGCTCGCCTCGTCCTTCCCGCGGATCCACGGCGCGGAGGCCGTCAGCCGCTTCCGGGCCCTCAAGGGCCGGTGCGACCCCGACGGGATGCTCCAGACCGACCTTTCGCGCCGCATGGGCGTGACGGGCTGAGGCAGGAAACCGCCCGGGGCGGACCCGAGGCCTTCCCCCGCGGTTGCCGCGGGCCTAACATCTCGCTCCTTCGTCGGCCGCAAGGCCGATGGCGCGCGCCTCGGACCCGAGCGTCCTCAAGTCGCCGTCAGGAAGTGCCGATTCCATGGTCAGTTTGCATGGTGGCCCGCCGGGCCCGCAGCTGCCGCGCCACTTCCTGGTCCCCGCAGCCGTGCGCACAGACTGGAAGAGTTTCGCCATTGAGTTTCGATTCCCTTGGGCTCGCTGAGCCCATCCTCCGCGGCATCCGAGCCGTCGGCTACACGCAGCCGACCGAGATCCAGGCCACCGCGATCCCCCTCATCCTCGGCGGCCGCGACCTGATCGGCCTCGGCCAGACCGGCAGCGGCAAGACCGCCGCCTTCGGCCTGCCGACCCTGCACCGCCTCTGCGGCGGCGAGCGCGGCCTCCGTGCGCTGATCCTCGTGCCCACGCGCGAGCTCTGCGTGCAGGTGGCCGAGAACCTCCGCGAGTACGCGCAGTTCGCCGACCTCAACGTCTGCACCGCGTTCGGCGGCGTGGACATGGGCATCCAGGAGCGCGCCTTCGCCCGTGGCGTCGACGTGCTCGTGGCCTGCCCGGGCCGGCTCATCGACCACCTGGAGCGGCGCAACCTCACGCTCGAGAAGCTGCAGGTCGTGATCCTCGACGAGGCCGACCGCATGCTCGACATGGGGTTCATGCCCCAGATCCGCCGCATCTTCGTCCGCATGCCGCGCGAGCGGCAGAGCCTGCTGTTCTCCGCCACCATGCCGCCCGAGGTCGAGGGCCTGGTGAAGGACTTCCTGCCGGGCGCCGCCCGCGTGCAGATCGGCACCCGCTCCCAGGCGGCATCGACGATCCAGCACCGTTTCGTGTCCTGTCCCGCAGCCGGGAAGAAGGACGTGCTCGAGCGCATCCTCGAGCGCGAGGACGGCAAGGTCCTGATCTTCGTGAACAAGAAGCTCGGCGCGAGCAAGCTCGGCAGCGAACTGCGCCGCGACGGGTTGCCCGCGGACTCGATCCACGGCGACAAGGGCGCCGAGGAGCGCCACCTCGTGCTGCAGGCGTTCAGTCGCGGCAAGACGCGCTACCTCATCGCCACCGACGTGGCCGCACGCGGCATCGACGTCGACGACATCGACCTCGTGGTCAACTACGACTTCCCGCTCGGCCTCGAGGACTACATCCACCGTTCCGGCCGCACGGGCCGCGCCGGCCGTTCCGGCCGCGCGATCTCGCTGGTGGGACCGATGGAGCGGGCCCGCTACCGGGCAGTCGCCGAGCACCTGCGCACCA
>JBEATZ010000268.1:0-3084 GCA_041161695.1 Planctomycetota bacterium
GCGCGACCTCGGGATGAACCGTGGCCTTCTCGCCAGCCACCGCGAAGTCGCACAGGTTCTTGGCGGCGCCGAAGCCGCCTGGGAGCACCACGAGGTCGAGGTCGCGGCCGTGCACCGTGGCGAGGTCGCGGATCCTGCCGCGGGCGATGCGCGCCGACTCCTCCATGATGTCGCGGACCTGCCCCACGGCCTCCTTGCCGGTGGCATGGTCCACCACGTCGCGCTGGTGGCCCCGCGGCGCGATGCAGATCACCTCTGCGCCGGCCCTGTCGAGGTGGAGCATGGTGAGGACGGCTTCGTGGATCTCCGAGCCGTCGAGATGGCCGCATCCGGAAAGCAGGACGCCTGCGCGCTTGGTCATGGGTTCCTCCGTGGTTGGGTGCGCATCATGCACGATCGCGCACCAGCAGGGCAGCACGCACTGTGGCGGAGTCAGCCTTCGCCACCCGGCCCGCTGCGCCCGCGCTTGATCTCGCCGCGGTGCCGCTTCTCCTGCAGCCTGCGCTTCTTGCTTCCCCACGTCGGCTTGGTGGCGACCCGCTTGCGCCGCCGCGCCAGTGCTGCGCGCAGCAGCCTGCGCATGCGTTCGATGGCTGCCTCGAGGTTCTGGAAGCGGCTGCGGTGCTCCTCGCAGGTCACCTGCAGGCGACCGTCTGCATCGAGTCGCGCAGGATAGGCACTGCGGATGCGCGCCACGTCCTCGGGACCGAGCACGACCTCGGCAGCAGCGAGGTCGAGGCGCAGGTCGACCTTGGACTCGGTCTTGTTCACGTGCTGGCCGCCGGGTCCGCCCGAACGGGCGAAGCGCAGGTCGAAGCAATCAGCCGGGATCACCCGACCGTCGTCGAGGACCAGCGGCTGCCTGCTCACAGCACCGCACCCTCCGCCAGCGAGGCAAGGGGCTCCGTGCGGGTGGCAACCGCGCGCGCAAGGCAGGCGGCCCCGCGCGCCGCGCTCAAGGGGTCACACAGTTCGACCGTGTCCGCGCCCAGGAGCCGCAGTGCCGCGCCCGCTTCCTCGAAGCGGGCAGGCAGGGCCGTGAAGATGCCGCCGCCCAGCACGACGCGCGCGCCGCGCAGGCTGATGCCCGCCTTCACGGCACCGGCGGCCGCAAGCTGCACGAGTTCGGCAATGCCCTCGCGAAGCACGTGTTGCGCCACGTGGTCGCCTGCAGCCGCTGCCTGCAGCACCACTCCGAGGTGGCGAGCGACGTCACCGGGTGTGAGTTGCTGCATCGTGGCGCCGAGGCGGGCGACGGATGGCGCGCCCAGTGCGGCGGCAAGCCGCTCGCCCAGCACGGTTGCGGGCGCGAGCCCGTCGAACGCGCGGATGGCCGCGCGCGAGGCGTTGCGGACGAGGTCGTAGGCGCTGCCGCCGTCGCCGATCAGGAAACCCCTGCCGCCGACGCGCACCAACCGGCCGTCACGCCCGCGCGCGACCGCGAACGAACCGGTACCGGCCCAGAGCAGCACCTGCTTCTCGTCGCCCAGCGCGCCAGCCGCTGCCGCGAGCACGTCGCCCACCACGGTGAGCGGGAAGTCGAAGCCCCGGGTGCGCAGGCCGTCCACGATGCACGTGGCGAGCGTCCGGTCGCCGGCGCCGGCCATGGCCACCACCGCCTGCTCGACGACGGTGCCGGCAGGCACCACCGCGCGGAGCACGGTGTCGAGGTGTTCGACAGCCTTGGCCGCGCCCACGACCGCTGGCTGCACGCCGGCGAAGACCTGCGTCGTCCCCGTGGACTCCGGCAGCCAGGCACTGCGGCAATGGCTGCCGCCGACATCGAGTCCGAGGAAGGGCATGTGGTTGCATTCTGCCTGCATCGCGCACACGAGGCACGACCGCAGGCGCGAAAGGTCAGCGCACCAGTTGCCTCACCGCATCGAGCACGACCGCGGGCAGGATCGACTGCTGGCAGTGCGGGACCTTGTCGCAGCGCGGCAGGTAGCAGCCGAGGCAGTCGAATCCGGGGGGCGTCACCTTGATGCCGCGCCCGTAGAGCTCGATCTCCGCGGCGGAGGTGGGACCGAACAGCACGACCGCGGGCACCCTGCGTGCAGCAGCCACGTGCGCAGCCAGGCTGTCGCTCGTGACGATCGCACGGCAGCGCTCGACCAGCGCGGCAAACCTGCCGTAGCTGTTGCGGTTGCCGCCGTCGAACACCGGCAGGCCGCGCACGGCGTCGAGCAGCCGTTGATGGCGCTCGACCTCCTCGGGCCCGCCCAGCAGCAGGATTCCGAAACCTGCGGCCGTGGCCGCGCGCACGAACTCGACCTGGTGCGCGAAGGTCCACTGCTTGTACTCCCAGCGGCCGCCTGCGCCGGTGTTCAGCCCGACGAGGCTGCCTGCGAACCCGCAGGAACCGACGAAGTCGGCGGCTGCCTGCTTGTCCGCAGCAGATGGTTCGAGCACGGGTTCGCGCACCAGCGCGGGGTCGAAACCCAGCACGCGTGCAACGAGGTGCTGGTACGTCTGCGTGTTGGCGCGCTTCTTCGCGTCACTCAGGCCCATCTCGAGCCAGTGCCGCGCACCCTCGCCGAGCGGCACGACACCACCCTGTTCGTCACGACGGTAGCCCCTGCGCTCCCTCGCCTTCGCCATCGACGCGATGGCCACGGCATCGGGATCGGCGTCGGGGCACAGCACGACGTCGAACGACTCGGTCAGCAGCCTTGCGGTGGTGGCCGCGTCATCGGTGCCGAGCACCTCGTCCACCATCGCATTGCCGCGGAACAGCGCGACCGCGCCGGGCCGCGTGACCCACGTGACCTTCGCCTGGGGCCACGTGACGTGGATCGCGTGCAGGAAGGCCGTGGTGCGCAGCACGTCGCCGGTGGCGGCGAGCTTGACCATCAGCACGCGGTGCCGCACCGGCGCGTACTCCGGGCACGTGGGGCACTCGCGCCCGCGCTGCTTGTGGGGCGCGCAGGGTCGGTCCCAGCGGACATGGCGGCAGTCGCGGTGCAGCGCGAAATCAGGCATGCGATGGGCTTCTTTCGGCACGTCGCTCCAGCGCCCTGTGGTAGATCCGCAGGTACGAGGCCACCATCTGGTGCGGCCTGAATCCATCGTCCAGGCGCTGGT
>JBEATZ010000285.1:0-2559 GCA_041161695.1 Planctomycetota bacterium
CCAGCGCCCGCAACACCACCGGCACCCGCCGCCTCGGCTGGGTGCTCGCCGGCGAGCAGAACGTGACCACCGGCCAGCTGGCCGAGGCGCTCGAGCGCCAGGTCCAGATCCGCTTCCAGCGTGCGCTGCACTGCAGCGGGGCCAGCTACACCTTCCACGAGGTGCCGCGCCCGGTGAACGACGGCCGCATCCGGCTGCGCCCGAGCGAGCTGTTGTTCGAGAGCCGCGGCCAGCAGCCCGCACAGCAGCCTGCCTGAGCCGCGTCAGTCCGGGCGGCGCACGAGGCCCCAGGTGAGGCCCGCGGCGGCGCCCAGCACGCCGCCACTGACGCCCCAGAGCGCCCCGAAGCCCTCGAAGCGCACCGTGCCCGTGGTCTCGAGGAACACCACGGCAAGCATGCCGAGCAGCATGCCCCCGAGGCCCAGCGCGAAGCCTAGCCCGAGACCCTGCAGCAGGCGGACGCCGATCATCTGCACCTCAGGCGGTCAGGGAACAAGTGGTACGCCCGACAGGAGTTGAACCTGTGACCCCCGCTTTAGGAAAGCGGTGCTCTATCCAACTGAGCTACGGGCGCACGCGGGCGAGGAGGATAGCGAACGGCGCCACGGCCACCAAGCGCAGGTAGGGGGATCACGGCGCCGTGGTGCGGACCGCCGTGTAGCCTGTGGCGATGCGCCTGCCCCGTGCACCGTCGTGGACCCGTGGTTGCTCGTTGGCCGCCTTGCTGGGACTCGCCGCGTGCGCCACGGTCCCCGAGCAGCACGCATTGCGCGTCGTGGTCGACCCGCGCGGGCAGCTGCAGGACGAAGGCGCAGTGCGCGTGGCATCGCTCGAAGACGCCGTGCATGTCGTCGCGCGCAGCGACGCGCCCGCACAGATCGTGCTGGCGCCGGGCGACCACGCGGTGCGCCAGTCGATCGTGTTGCCGCAGCGCGCGGTTCCGCTCGTCTTGCGCGCCTCAGGTCCCGGCGCGCGCGTCGTGGGCGGCATCGAACTGCAGCAACCGTCGTGGCAACCGGTGCCTGGCGTACTCGCGCAGCGCCTCGATCCCGCGGTACGCGACCGCGTGTGCGCCCTCACCCTGCCTGCGGATCAGCTCGCGGGCTGGGCCGGCGGCCTCAGCGGGCCGCTGCACCAGGGGCATGGCGTGCCTGCGCCCGCGATCCGCACCGAACTGTTCGTGAGCGGCCGCGCCCTGACGCTCGCGCGCTGGCCCGACACGGGCTTCGCGACCATCGCACAGCTCGTCGATGCCGGCTCCGCGCCGCGCATGGCCGATCCCGACATCCCGCTGGCCCAGCGCGTGGTCGAACCGCCGCGCGGCGGCGCGTTCACGGTGGCCGATGCAGCGCGCGTCGCCCGCTGGGCCGGTGCACGCGATGTCTGGGCCCACGGCTACTGGAACTGGGACTGGTCCGACGAGCTGCTGCCAGTGGATTCCGTCGATCCCGCGACTGCGACGGTGCACCTCGCGCAGCCGCACCGCTACGGGCTCGCCGCACGTGGGCGCTTCCACGTCACCAACCTGCCCGAGGAACTCGATGCCGAGGGCGAGTACTGGATCGACACGGCCACGGCCACCGTGCTCGCGCTGCTGCCTGCAGGCGCAGAAGCTGCGCCGTGCGCAGTGTCGCTGCTCGCCGCACCCATGTTCGTGCTCGACGGCGCGAGCCACGTGGCGATCGAGGGCATCGAGTTCGCCTGCAGCCGCGCCGGCGCCATCGCCGGCACGGGCGCGCATGCCATCGACGTGCGCCACTGCACGTTCCGCACGCTCGGCACCACGGCCGTGGCGCTCGAGGGCTCCGACTGCACGGTGCGCGGCTGCCTGTTCGAGGACCTCGGCGGCAGCGCCGTCGAACTCGCGGGCGGTGACCGCGCCACGCTGGCCCCTGCCAGCATGGTGGTGGAGGACTGCGTGTTCCGCCGCTGTGCGCGTGTGCTGCGCACCTACCAGCCCGCCATCCGCGTGGGAGGCGTCGGCAATGTCGTGCGCCACAACGACGTGGGCGAGCTGCCGCACTTCGCGATCATGCTGCACGGCAACGACCACGTGGTGGAGCACAACGAGTTCCACCACGTCGTGCTGGAGACGGGCGATGCGGGCGCGCTGTACCTCGGCAGGGACTGGACGCTGCACGGCAACATCGTGCGCGGCAACCTGTTCCACTCGATCCGCGGCAGCGACAGCAGGTACCAGAACGGCGTGTACCTCGACGACATGGCGAGCGGCGTGGCCGTGGAGCGCAACCTGTTCGTGCGCTGCAACTGGGGCGTGCTCGCCGGCGGCGGCCGCGACGTGGCCATCCGCGACAACGGCTTCTTCGACTGCGGCCTGTCGGTCTCGTTCGACGCGCGCGGCACCGGCTGGATGGCGCCCAACATCGCGGATCCTGCGCGCTCGACGCTGCACCAGCGCCTCGCTGCCGTGCCCATCGCGACCGAGCCGTGGCAGCAGCGCTATCCATCGCTCGGCAGCTACCTCACCGACCGCTTTGGCAGCCCGGTTGGCAGCAGCGTGACGGGCTCCGTGCTGGTGGCGACCAGGCCACCGAGGAT
>JBEATZ010000305.1:0-14668 GCA_041161695.1 Planctomycetota bacterium
ACCCTCGACGGTGGGACAGAAGCGCATGCCACTCATGGTTGCAGGTCTCACCCCCCGGCGCCGGCGGGGGCCGGAGTCCAAGGGGAAGCGAGCAGGATAGACCCTCGACCCCGTGGGTCAACGCGCAAGGTCGGTCGCAACTCGGTCCCAAACCGCCTTGCAGTGCCGCAGGACCTCGGGGGCCCGATGGCTCGAGCGCGACAGCTCGAAGCAAACAGGGCCGCCATAACCTGCTTTGTTGAGAGCGGTTAGGACGGCATCGAAGTCCACGTCGCCCTCGCCCGGCACCAGGTGTTCGTGCACCCCGCGCCGCATGTCCTCGAGGTGCACCTGCGCCAGCCGGTCGGCGCAGGCACCGATGGCATGGACGGGATCGCCCTCCCAGACCGCGTACAGATGGCCGATGTCGAGGGTGAGGGCAGGCGCGGCAGCCCCCAACCTCAGGCAAAGTTCCCGGTAGGCGGCCACGGTTTCCACCGCCATGCCCGGCTCCGGCTCGAACGCGGGCACCAGGCCGGCCGCCCGGACGACCTCGCAGGTGGCGGCGACCCCCTCGTCGAGGCAGGTGCGGGAGTCGGGACCGGGGGTGCGGTCGATGCCCGACCAGAACGACAGCACCTGCGCCCCGAGGTCGGCCCCGATCCGCGCGCAGCGGCGGTAGTGGTCCAGCCGCAGGGCCCGGGCGGCCGGGTCCCGGGTCATCAGGGTGGGCTCGTGCTTGCAGGCGGGATCGAGCAGGTAGCGGGCGCCGGTCTCGATCACGACCCCGAGCCGCAGCCGGTGGAGGAGGGTGCCGATCGCCGCCACCTCCGCGGCCGTGGCCCGGAAGGGGTCGAGGTGCATCACGTCCGGGGTGAGGGCCACCACCGCGTAGCCCGCGTCCGCCACCAGCCGCAGCGCCTCTTCGAGGCGGTGGTTCTGCAGGCCGCTCGTGTGGTAGCCGGCCCGCACCCTAGCCGCCCTGCTTGCGGACCTTGTTGTTCAGGGTCTGGTACGCGCCGAACAGCTTCTCCAGCTGGATGTACTCGGCGGGCTGGGCCCAGTCGCCGAGCTGCGCTTCCTCCTGCCAGAGCAGGTTGGGTTCGACGAGGCTGTTCCACTGGTCGAGCACGTCCTTCGCCCGACCCGCGGCCTCGCGCGCCTTCATGGCGTCGCCGCCGTTGCGGAGGTTGACGCTCTCGTTGAACAGTTGGGTGGCCTGCGCCTCCAGCTGGGACAGCTTGGCGAGGGTCTCCTGGCCGAGGGGCGGCGCGGGGCGCGCCGGCGTCTTGCCGGCCTTGGCGCTGCCGGAGGGCACCGACGCCGCGGGGGCAGGTGCTGCGGGAGCCACGGCGGGTGCGGAGGCGGCAGGGGTCTTGGTGCCGCTCTCGGGCGACTTGTTGCCGCTCATGACGAGCAGGAACACGACCACGGCAGCGGCGCCCACGACGAGGATCAGCGTCTGGGAGGAGGAGGAACTGGAGGCAGACGACGCGGAGCGGCTGCGGCTGCGCGATCCACCGGACGAGCGGGATGCCATGGCAGGCTTCTACTCCGTCGCAGCCTCGGCGGGGAAGTCCCGTTTCGTCACGCGTGTCCACCGACGCGCAGCAGCGCCACGTACCCACCGTCGCAGGCCGCAGCCGAGGGCAGGGTGAGACGCTCCGACTCGAGGGTGATGCCGTGCCGCAGCACGGACCGCAGGAGCTCGCCGTTCTCCTCGGGCTCGATCGAACAGGTCGAGTAGGCCACGCGCCCGCCGGGCTTCGCGAGGGCGATCGCCTGCTCGAGCAAGGAGCGCTGCACGGCTGTCAGGTCGCGGATGGCCTGCTCGGTGAGCCGCTTGCGCACCTCGACCCTGCGGCCGAGCACGCCCGTGTTGGAACAGGGCACGTCGGCGAGCACGGCGTCGGCGCCCGGCAGCGTGGCGGCATCGGCGGTCACCGTGACGCGATCCTCGAAGCGCAGGCGCGCCACGTTCTCGCGGATGCGCTGGCAGCGCTCGGGGTCGATGTCGTGGGCATGGACGTGGCCCGTGGGCCCGGCATGCTCGGCGAGCAGCATGGTCTTGGTGCCGGGCGCGGCACAGAGGTCCACCACCGTCTCGCCCGGCGCGACGCCCAGCGCCTCGGCGGCGCGCAGGGCCGTGGGGTCCTGGACGACGCACCAGCCCTCGCGCCATGCGCGCGTGGCGAACGGCGACTCGCCGCCGCTCCACTGCAGCACAGCAGGATGGGACGTTGGCTCGGTGCGCACGCCGTCGACGGCGAGTTGTTCGCCCAGGTGCGCGGCGCCGCCAGCGTGCACGGTGGCGCGCAGGAACACGTGCGGGATGGCGCTGCAGGCCTCGCAGATCGACTGCACGCGGTCACCGTGCGCCTTGCGCCAGCGGGCCACGAGCCAGTCGGGCAGCGAGTGGCGGATCGCGAGCGGGTCGTGGGCGGCGAACGCGGGTGCGAGGCCGGGAGCCGGCAGCACCAGTGTGCGCGTGGGCGAGATCGGCACCTCGGTCGTGCCGCGCGCCTGGTCCGCGGCGCGGTCGACGAGGTTGCGCGCGATGGCGCGCAGCATGGCGTTGGCGAACGCCTGGTTGCGGTGCAGGAGCGCCACGGTCTCGTGCACGGCCGCATGCGCGGGCATGCCGGGCACCATGAGCAGCTGGTGGGCGCCGAGCCGGATGGCGCAGAGGAGTCCGGGATCCCTGGGCAGGCCACGGTGCGCGAACGTGGCGAGGATGGCGTCGAGCCATCGTTCGTTGCGCACCACCCCGTGGGCGAGTTCCCACGCGAAGGCCATGTCGCGCGGCGGCAGCCGCTCACCCGGTGCGCGGAACCCGCGCTCGAGCGCCTCGCGGACGCGCTGGCACCTGCCCTGCTCCAGCTGCAGCAGCGCGCGGAACGCAACGGCGCGGCTCGAGGTCATGGTCCCCGGGACTCAGCCGAACCTGGCATCGGGCGCGATCGCATGGCCGCGCACGAACTCGCCGGCGGTCATGTTGCGGCCGTTGTCGGGCTTGATGCGCGTGATGCGGAACAATCCCTTGCCCGTGCACACGCGGATGCCCTCCTCGCCGGCGGACTGGATCGCGCCGGGGATGCCCATGCCGTAGTTGTCGGGCTCGACGACGCCTTCCATGACGAAGAAGCGGCGCGCGCCGAGGCGGGTCTGCGCGCCCGGCTTGGGCGTCATGGCGCGCACCAGCAGGTCCACCTCGCTGGCGGGAACCTTCCAGTCGATCACGCCGTGCACCTTCTCGACCTTGGGCGCGAGGGTGGCCTTCTTCGCGTCCTGCTTGCGGTAGGTGTCCTTGCCGGCCTCGACCATCTCGATGGCGCGCACGAGCGCCTTGCCGCTGAGCTGCGCGAGCCGCTCGCGCAGCTGGCCTGCGTTCTCGGTCGGACCGATGGGCGTCTCCTCCAGCAGGAGGATGTCGCCGGCATCGAGTTCCGGCACGATGCGCATGATGGTGACGCCCGTCACCTTCTCGCCCTTCAGGATGGCGTGCTGGACCGGTGCGGCGCCGCGGTACCTCGGCAGCAGCGAGGCATGCGCGTTGAGCAGGCCGCGCGGGGCGATCGTGAGCAGGTCCTGCTTCAGGATCACGCCGTAGCTGATGACGATGCCGAGGTCCGGCTTCAGGTCGCGCAGTTGCTGCACGAACTCGGGCGCATGCGGGTCCTCGGGCTGTGCGCACGGCAGGCCGAGTTCCTCGGCCGCCAGCTTCACGTCCGCCTCGTAGACCTTGCGGCCGCGGCCGCGCGGCGCATCCGGCTTGGTGACGACGAGGAGCGGGCTGCAGCCGGACTCCTTCATCATGCGCAACGCCGGGATGGCGAAGTCGCTGCTGCCGAAGAACAGGATACGGAGCTTGCTGGTCACGCGGGCCGGAAGTTGTTGGGCAAGGAGGGTACATGCGGCCAACATGCCCTGCAAACGTGGATCCCGACCAAGTTGCCGCTCGGTTGCCTTCGCTCGAGGCCTTGCAGCTCGTCGCCCACGAGCCTGCCGCAGTGCGCCACGTGCGCGTGTTCGGAGCAACGGCAGAGCTCGCGTGGATCCCGTCCCGCGCGGCGCGCGCAGGACAACCCGGGCCGGATCGTCCGGCGTTCCGTGGCGATGCCGCAGAACGCATCCTCGCCGGCGAGACGCTGCATCGCGAAGGGCCGTTCACGGTGACGCCCAACCGCTACCCGTTCGCGCCGCAGCTGGCGCTCCTGTGGGCCGAGCCCGCACAGCGCGAGGCCTCGGTGGAGCTGCTCGGGACCGCCTTCGCCTGGGCCTGGCGCCACGGCGGCACCGCGCTGCTCAATTCGATCGGCGCCGCATCGTCCATCCCGCGTGCGCACGTGCACGTGACGCCCGAGCAGTTGCCGTTCCTCGACCAGCTCGACGAGGAACCGCTCGCTGCCGAATGGCTGCCCCGCACCGACAGCGTGGTGTTCGTGCGCAAGCGCATCCCGTGCTGGTTCGTGGGCGTGCGCGGCGCGGCTGCCGACGTGGCGCGCGCCGTGCACGCGCTGCAGCTGCGGCGTTCGAGCGCATCCTTCACGCTGGTCGCACGCGACCGCACGGCCTGGCTGGTGCCGCGGACGCTGGAGACGGCGCCGGGCTTCCCCCATCCGCTTGGATCTGCCGAGGCGTGGGGACGCTGGTGCTACCTGCGCGAGGAGGACTTCGCGCGCGCAGAGCCGGCGCAGCTCGAACAGGCCCTCGTGGCGAGCGGGATGCGCTGCGCGGCGGGCAGCACCGCGTGAGCGCGGCTCAGGCCGAGGCCTAGCCCTCGGCAGCGGCTTCCTGTTCGTCCGTTGCGGCGAGGGACGACCTCTCGTCGCCGGTGCCCTCGTCCTCGACCGCGTCCGCGGCGCTTGCCGCCGATGCACCGTCGGTTGCGTCCCCGCCATCGGCCTTGGCGGCAGCCAGGGCCTCGGCAGCCTCCCTCTGCCGCTCCTCGTCCGCAGTGATGCCGGCGAGGATCTCGTCCGCAGTGACCTCCTCGGAACCGCGGTAGGCCAGCTGGATCTCGCCGAAGCACTGGTCCTGGTTCGCGCGGAGGTAGCCCTGCTTCATCATCTCCAGCAGGGCGATGAGCGTGCCGATCATGCCGTAGCGGCCTTCCTGCGGGTCGAACACCTCGCGGAAGGTCACCTCGCGCTTGGCCTTGAAGACCGTGAGCAGCTTGCGCGTGTAGAAGCCGACGTCCCGCTTCTCGCGCTCGATGTGCATCGTCTGCTGCGTGCCGATCTCCTCCAGCAGCCGCGCGAACGCGGACGTGAGGTCCCAGATCTGCACGTTGCCGATGTCGAGCTGGTCCTGCTCGTCCTCGTCGGCGAGGTGGCTCGGCACCGAGATCACCAGCGGCGCCTGCTTCGAGCGGCGCTCGGCGCGGCCCTCCAGCTGGCGCGCGAGGTCGCGGTAGCGCTTGTACTCCAGCAGCCTGCGGATCAGGTCGTCGCGCGGGTCTAGCTCCTCCTCGACCTCCACGGCCTCGGTGGGCAGCAGTTCGCGCGACTTGATCTCCATGAGCGTGGAGGCCATCACCACGAAGTCGCCGATGTCCTGCAGGTCGAGCTCGCGCAGCACCTCGAGGTGCTTGAGGTAGTCCTCGAGGATGCGCGCGACCCGGATCTCGTGGATGTCCACCTCCTGCTGCCGCACGAGGTGCAGGAGCAGGTCCATGGGGCCGGAGAAGACGGGCAGTTCGACGCGGTAGGACACGGGTGCCGCAGTGTAGCCGCGCGGCGTGTCGCCGGAGGATCGGAGGTGCTAATCTCCCGCCCTCCATGGACCCGAGGATCCAGCGCGGCAGGCAGATCATCGCCCACGGCGCATCGGCCCTGCAGCAGGTTGCCGAGCGCCTCGACGACGGATTCCGCAGCGCCGTGGAACGCATCCTCGGCCTGCGCGGCCGCGTCGTCACCACGGGCATGGGCAAGGCGGGCATCGTGGCCAACAAGGTGTCGGCAACGCTCGCCTCGACCGGCACCCCGTCGATCTACCTGCACCCGGCAGAGGCCATCCACGGCGACCTCGGCCGCCTGACCGAGGGTGACCTGTGCCTCGCCTTCAGCAAGTCGGGCGAGACCGGCGAGCTGCTGGTGCTGCTGCCGCACGTGAAGGCCTGTGCCGTGCCGATCGTGGCCATCACCCAGAGCCGCACCTCCACCCTCGGCCGCCACAGCGACATCGTCCTCGAACTCGGCCCGATCGAGGAATCAGGGCCCTTCGCGCTCGCTCCCAGCGCCTCGACGAGCGCCATGATGGCCCTCGGCGACGCGCTCGCGCTCGTGGTCCAGGACGGCCGGCGGTTCGGCCCCGAGGACTTCGCGCGCTTCCACCCGGGCGGCGACCTCGGCCGCAAGCTCCTCAAGGTGGGTGAGATGATGCGCACCGGTGAGCGCAACCCGGTGGTGCGCAGCGGCTCCACGCTGCTCGAGGCCATCGGCACGATGACCCGCACGCCGGGCCGTCCCGGCGCCGCCAGCATCGTCGACGACCGCGGCCAGTTGCTCGGCTTCTTCACCGACGGCGACCTGCGCCGGCTGATCGAGCGCGGCCTCACCAGCCCGCGCGACATCCGCATCGACGACGTGATGACGCGCAGCCCGCGCACCATCGGCACGGACACCTTCGCCCTCGAGGCGCTCGCGCTGCTCTCCCAGCGCGCCGTCGACCAGATGCCGGTCGTCGACGAGACGGGACGGCTGCTGGGACTGCTCGACGTGCAGGACCTGCTCAACCTGAAGATCGGATGAGCACCCCCGCAGCGCACGGAGCGGGCAGGAACCTGCCGCCGCAAGCCCTGCTGGCGGCAATCCGCTGGCTGCTGGTGGACGTCGACGGCGTGCTCACCGACGGGCGCGTCCACTTCGATGCCGAGGGACGCGAGTACAAGAGCTTCCACGTCCACGATGCCTCGGGCATCGTCTACTGGCACCGCTGCGGCGGCATGAGCGGCTTCGTGTCGGGTCGCGGCGGCGAGATGGTGCTGCGGCGCGCGCGCGAACTGGGCGTGCACGAGGTGCACCTCGGCCGCACCGACAAGGGCGCCGTGTTCGAGGAGATGGTGCAGCGCCTCGGCATCGATGCGAGTCAGGTCGCCTACGTGGGCGACGACCTGCTCGACCTGCCGATCCTCACGCGGGCGGGACTCGCGTGCACGGTGCCCGAGGGCAGGCCCGAGGTGAAGGCGGTGTGCCACTGGGTCGCGCCGCGGCCAGCCGGGTTCGGGGCGGTGCGCGAGGTGGTCGAGCTGCTGCTCCGCGCGCGCGGGGCATGGGACGGCATCGTGGCGAGGTCCGGCCGCCCGTGAAGAAGCTGCTCGTCTTCCTGCTCCTGTTGGGTGGTGGCTTCGCTGCGCTCTGGTTCGCACTGGGCGACGAGAGTTTCGGGCGCGTGGCGGAGCCGGCGGCACCAACCGTTCGGCCACAGGAGCCGGCTGCCGAGAAGGTGACGGTGCAGGGTCAGGGCATGGACGTGGGCATCGAGTTCCGCGGCGCGTTGCAGCTGCGGCCCACGAAGCTCGTGCGGGACGGCGCCATCGAGCGCCGCATCCCCGTGTACGAGCTGAAATGCGAGGACAGCGCCCCCGTGTCGCCGGGCGTGCAGCGCCTGAGCCGGGTGGCCGTGAAGCTGTTCGACCGCGGGGCCCACGTGGCCGACCTCACGGCCGACGAGGCCGAGGTGGCCCTCGACCGCGATGCCAACGGCAGGCCCTCGATGCGGGAGGACAAGGAACTGGAGCTTCGCAATGCCGTGCTGCTGGGCGTGCCGGACGGCAAGCTCGGCAACCTGCGGCTCGAACTCGCCGTGGTGCGCGCACAGGTGCGCGACGAGGGGCTGGAGCTGTTCACGCCACAGCCGACCGATCCCGTGGTGCTCGTGATCGACGGCGAGCGCGGGGGCAGGCTCAGCGGCCGCGGCCTGCGCGCGGTGCTGCCGCGCGGCAAGGACGAGCGGATGGAGCGCGTCACCATCGACGTGCTGTCCGAGCCCGAGGTCACGACCGAGGGCACACGCGTGACGGCGCGCGGCGCGATGCGCTACGAGGAGGACCTCGCAGCCGGGACCGCCACGATCCGCGTGCAGGACGACGTCGTGCTGTCGCTCACGGAGCGCGGGGCGGACGAGGGACAGCAGGTCGTGGTGAACGGGTCGGTGCTCACGGCATGGTTGCTGCGCGACGCGTCTGCTGCCGGCGCGGGCCGGCCGCGCGCCGCCTGGCGCATGCTGCAGATGGAAGGCGCACCGGCGCGAGCCACGGGCAAGGACCTGCTGGCCACGAGCCGCCTGTTCACGGTGCTGCCCGGAGCCGACGGCAGGCCATGGCTCGTGCGCGGTTCCGGCGGCGAGAGCCGCGCCGAGCGGCAGGGTGCGGAGGGCGGCTCGTTCACGGCCGCCGGCTCGATGCACCTCGTGCGGCCCGGCTCCGTGCTCGGCCCCATGCACCGCAGCCTCGGGTTCCCGGCGTGGTCGCTGCGGCAGGTGCAGGACCTCGAGCTCACCACGTTCGAGGGCCGCACGCAGGCGAGGGCACGCGGGGCAGACCTCGAGGCCGCAGACGGGATGTGGGTGGCCCGCACGGGGCGCGAACCGGGCAGCCCGGTCGTGAGCCGTGGCCGCGGCATCGTGCACGTCGAACAGGCCGACGGCCCCCAGCGCGTCGTGCTGGACGGCAACCGCGGCTTCCTGCTGGTGCGCGACGCCGCACGCGACACGGTGACGCTCGGCGACGCCGACGAGGCCCATGCCTGGCGGCTCCTGCGCGGACCACAGCGCATCGAGGGCCGTGGCGCATGCGACCTCGAGCGCCTTGCCGACGGCTCGACCAGCTTCCGCCTCCAGAGCAGCACACCTTCGATCGCAGGCACCATGGGTGACGGCGCCAGCAGCTTCCGTGGCGCCACGGCGGCGAGCGGGAGGATCGCAGGCGAGGACCTCGTGTCGCTCGACGCAACGGGACCCGACCTCGAGGCGACCATCGTGCGCGCCACCGAGACCGTGCAGGCGACCGGCAGGCGCATCCTCCAGGAGGACCCGCGCAACTGGGTGCTGGAGGGCGGCGCAGGCGAACCTGCCCAGCTGGTGCGTACGGACGGCGCACAGCCCGACCAGCGTGCCACGATGCGCGGGCTGGAGTTGCGCGTGCACCGGCACGGTCCGCGTTCGCTCGGCCTCGAGGCCGAGACCCGCGAGGGCATCCGTCCGTCCGTCCAGCTGCGCGACGGCGCGAGTTCGCGCGGCCCTGTCGACCTCGACCTCGAGGCAGGCCGCATCCGCCTGCTGCCCTTCGCGGTGGCGCCGCAGGCGGCGGCAGCCCACGGCCTCGGCGGGGCGCTCGCACCGGCGCTCGGCGGCAGTGCGTTGCGTTCCGCCTGGGTGCTTGCAGACGATGCGGTCGCGATCCGCGTCGCGGAAGGACCCGAGGCGACGATCGCAGGCAGTGCCGCCCGGCTGGTGCTGGCCCTGCAGTCGCTCACCGGGTCGCTGCTCGGGGACGCAGCGACCGGCGGCCTCGCACTCTTCACCCGCACCGAGCCCGGTGGCCGCATCACGGTGGCCGAGGCGCCGCGCGTGCAGTTCGGCCGCAGCGAGGTCGACCGACTCGTCATGCTGCCGAACTGGGACACCGGCGAGACGCGACGCCAGCCGCGCCTCGTCCTCCGCGACCCGAAGGGTCCGAGCCGCGACCTCCGCGACCTCGCCGGCACCTGCGACGGCGAGATCGAGGTGCTGCCCGATCGCGTCGAGTTCCGTGGCCCCTCGCGCATCGAGGGCCTCGATGCCGAAGGCGCCGTCGACCCGAACGGCCTGCGACTGGTCGCGCGGCAGCTCGCATTGCTCCGGGACACCGGTTCCGGCGCCGTGTCGAAGGTGGTTGCCGAAGCCATCGACCTCGACTGGTCGCGCATGCGTGCGCGCGCTGCGTCGATGGATCTCGACCTTGCCGCCACAGTCTGTACCGTGCGCGACCAGCGCGGTGCGGAGGTGTGGTTGCCCGACGGGCGCTACGTCCGTGCGCGCCAGGTCGCGGCCAACTACACCACCCTTGCACTGACCCTGTGGCAGCACGAGATCCAGCAGCGACGCGAAGAGGCGCAGCAGGAGCCGCGCCGATGACCCACCGGGTCCGCGTCCTCGCGCGCGCCGTGGCCGCTGCGGTTGCCGTGGTTGCCCGGGTCGCCGCGCAGGAGCCCCTGCCCGCGCCCGCACAGCCGCCCGAGTACGAGTTCGAGGCCGCCTACACGGAGGAACAGCCGGTTGGCGACCACCGCGAGACGCGCGTGGCCGGAGGGTTCCGCTTCCGCTGGCCGCGCATGGGGCTGCTCGTGCAGGGCCAGTCGGCGCTGCTGCTCGTCGACCGCGACGACGTGGACGAGCTGTTCACCGCGGCACGAGGCGGCTCCGGCCTGCCCACGCGTTCGAGCGCCATGCCGCGCGACAACCGCACGCCCGACGCGGCCCTCGTGCGCGAACGCATGGCAAGGTTCCTGCGCGCCACCGGGTCGCAGGAACGGCCACCGGCACTGAAGGACGAACAGCTGGCTCGCATGCCCCGGCTCTTCTACTTCGAGGGCAGCGTGGTGGCGATCCGCGACGGCATCGAGATCGCGCGCGCCGAGCGCATGTGGATCTCCCCGCTCGAGGACCGCATCGTCGTGGAGAATGCCGAACTGCGCTACGTGACCACCGATGACCGCGGGGGCGAGCGCGTGGTGACCGTGCGCGGCAAGCGCCTCGTGAAGGAGGGTGCGCGCTGGACCGGCCGCGACCTGAGCGTCACGTCGTGCAGTGCCGGCGAGCCGCACGTGGAGTTGCTGAGCGGCGAGGTCGAGATCCGCGAGGGCGATGGCGAGTTCGAGATCCTTGCCCGGCGCAACTGGCTGCGCTTCGGTGGCAAGCGCATCGTGCCGCTCCCCAACGCGAGCTTCTTCACCGGCTCGCAGGACGAGCTGCCGCTGCGCGGCGCGTCGGCAGGCTACTCCTCCAAGGAGGGCACGAAGCTCGAACTCGAGTTCGGCGGCGCCTGGAACAAGGCAGGTGGCGCGATCCACGAGTTCGTGACCGGACGCGATGCAAAGGAGTTCCGCGGCGACTGGAACCTGCGCGCAGGATGGATCGAGGAGCGCGGGGCGCCCCTCGACGGCGCACTCACCTACGGCGCCAAGGACCTCTACTCGGGCCGCACGAACGGCTTCTGGATGAACGACGAGGGTCCCAACCGGCGCGAGATCGTCGACAACCTCGACGGCTCGACCATCGACGACGTGAACCGCAACCTGCTGCGGACCGAGAACCGCGTGCACCTCGGCGAGGGCACCCACCTCGACATCACGGCCTTCGACTCCTCGGACGCCGCAGTCTGGTCCGAGTGGTACGGCGGCGAGTACCGCACCGAGGAGCTGCCGGAGAGCTCGGTGTACCTGCACAGCCGGGAGGACAACCGGCTGCTCACGGTGAACGGCCGCTGGAACCTCGACGAGTACAGCTACGGCTCGAACCGCGCGCTTGCGGACCGCTTCCGCGAGGAACAACCCGTCGCCACCTACCAACTGCTCTCGCAGAAGGTGGCGACCACGCCGTGGGACACCCCCATCGTGCTCGATGCGAAGAGCGGCATCGGGTCGCGCCGCTACGCGTACGACCCGCTGTCGCCCCTGGCGCCCGGCGCGAGCGACGAGGAGACCACCCGCTTCGACCAGGCAGTCGAGCTGTCTGCACCATTCCACGCCGGCCCCGTGACCCTGCGGCCGTTCGCCAACACGCAGCTCGCCTTCTACGACGACCTCGCGCCCGGCGTGACCGATGCCTCCGACCATCGCAGCGCCTTCAGCGCCGGCATCGGCGCGGGCACGCGCTTCTCGCGCACGTGGTCGTGGCTCGATGCCGACGGCAAGGAACAATCGGTGCGGCACGTCGTGGCGCCGCTCGTCACGCTGGAGAACGAGTTCGCCACCACGGGCGACCCGATCGACTACAGCCAGTTCGACGAGATCGACGCCATGGAAGACCGCGCGCTGCTGCGCGTGGGCGTGCGCAACCTGCTGGAACGACGCGAGGTGAAGGACAAGCGCGTGCACGGCGAGGACTTCGTCTTCCTCGACCTCGCACAGAACGTGTTTCCCTACAAGGAACGCGACAACGACGGCGAGCAGCTCGGCTTGTTCGAGTACGAGTTCCTGGTGCGGCCGCGCGCGTACTGGATCCCCTACGAGACGTTTGCCTACGCCATCGAGGGCGAGCAGGACTGGGAGACGGGCATGCGGACGTTCAACACCGAGCTGCGGGTGGGACGGATCGCCGGCCTGACGTGGACGGCCGACTACCGCACCGACGAGGAGGTCGACGGCGCCGTCGGCCTCGGCGCTTCGGCCATCACCATGGAACGCTGGCAGCTGTTCGGCGGCGGCCAGTACGACCTCGAGGGCGACGAGTTCCGCTCGTGGACCTTCGGCATGGACCGCCTCGACCACGACTGGACGATCCGCGGCGTGCTGGAGTACCAGCCGTACTCGGACGAGGTCGTGTTCGCCGTCGAGTTCCTGCCGCGCCTCTTCGGCTCCGGTCGCTCGCGCCAGCGCGACCCGCTGCGGTCGCTGCGCTACTTCAGCGGATCGACGGCAGCCGACTACTGAGCCAGCTGCCGCCCGACGCTCAGAACTTCCAGCCGACCGAGAAGTTCACGAGGTGGTCCGAGCGCTCCTTGCCGGGCGCCGGCGTGTTGTCGTAGTCCCAGGTCCAGCCGAGCTGGCCGATCATGTCGCCCCACAGCTTGGTCTGCAGGCGCGTGTCCATGCGGAAGTACACGTTGTCCGCATCCTCGGTGCTCGGGAACGCTTCCGTCGAGTGGATGAGCGTGGTGTCCGCGGTGAGGTTGTAGTCCATGCGGTAGGCACCGCGCGCCGCGAGGTAGTCGTCGGAAGGCGTCTGCGTGGCCAGCGTCGGGTCGTCGCGGAAGTCCTCGTAGAAGTACGAGAGACCGGCTTCGACCCCGAGCTTGAAGTCCTTGGACTCGAACAGCTGGTAACCGGCACCGGCACCGGCCGTCCAGCGCAGGTCGAGGTCTGCGCGGTAGTCGTTGAGGACGCGCGTCGTGCCCAGGATGTAGTACCGCTTGCCGACGAACAGGTCGTACTTGAGGCCACCGCCGGTGCGGCGCTGGCTCAGGTTCCAGTCCCTGCCGGTCGCCGTGTCGACCTTGTCCTCGCCGTAGTCCCAGGTGGCGTCGACCGTGATGCGGTCGTCGGCCGAGCGGCGGATGGCCTCGAAGTTGGCGGCAGCCGTGCGGCGGTCGGTGTTGCCCGACGAATAGCTGCCGCCGAGGGTGAAGGAGCCCGTCCAGGTGGCAGGCGGGTCGACCGGGGGGTTCAGCTTGTCGAGGTGGTCGATCTGCAGCTTGGGCACGTCGGGGTCGCCGGGACCCGCCCCTTCCAGCAGGAGGGCGCCGTTCTCGATGCCGGCGATGCGGCGCTTCAGGACGGTGCCGTCCGTGGCGAGCACCACCACGGGCTCCGAGGTGACCAGATTGGTCACCTTGGCGATCTCCACGGTCACGTCACCGAGGGCGGGGTTGCCGATGACCAGCTTGCCGTCGGCCAGCGACTTCACCGTGCCGGTGAGGACGTCCCCGTTGCTGAGGGTGACGCGGTCCGCAGGCTTGGTCTCCTGCGCCAGGCCGGAAGCGGCCAGGAACCCGGCCGCGAGAACAACATTCCACAGTTTCCACAGGGAGTGCATCCCCCTAGCCAACGGGGAAACGCCGATGCGGACAAGGGTTCGTGTGAAGATTTTTCCACACCGAAAGACCCCTGCCTGTCGGAAGGATCAGGGGCCCCGGACACCCGGCCTCAGAGGTTGTCGAGATACTTGCCGGGCTCGTAGTTGCCGAGATCGATGATCTTGGTGCAGATGCGGTCGAGGAAGTACCGGTCGTGGGAGACCACGACCATGCAGCCCGGGAAGTTCTGGATGGCTTCTTCCAGCACGCGCAGCGTGTCGAGGTCGAGGTCGTTGGTGGGCTCGTCGAGCAGCACCAGGTTGCCGCCGCGGCGCAACATCTTGGCGAGTTGCACGCGGTTGCGCTGACCGCCCGACAGGGAGCCCACGAGCTGCTGCTGGTCGGGGCCCGTGAAGTTGAACTTCGCCACGTAGCTGCGGCTGTTCACCTCGGTCTTGCCGCCGAGCTTCAGGATGTCCTGCCCTTCGCTGATCTCCTGCCACACGGTCTTGTTGGGATCGAGCGACTCACGCTCCTGGTCGACGTAGCACAGCTCGACCGACTGGCCGACGACGACGCGGCCCTGCTGCGGCTGCAGCTTGCCGGTGATCATCTTGAGGCACGTGGTCTTGCCGGTGCCGTTCGGGCCGACGATGCCGAGGATGTCGCCCGGCTGCATGTCGAAGGTGACGTCCTCGAGCACCTTGTTCACGCCATCGTAGGAGTAGGTGACCTTCTCGAAGCGCACCACGGTGTCACCGAGGCGGCGGCCGCTCGGGATGTGGAGCTCGATGCTGTCGGGGTCGCGGTCCTCGACCTCCTGCGTGAGCATCTTGTCGTAGTTGTTGAGGCGCGCCTTGTTCTTGGTGGTGCGCGCCTTCGGGTTCATGCGGATCCACTCGAGCTCGCGCTCGAGGAACTTGGCGCGCTTGGCCTCGGCCTGTTCCTGCGCCTCCATGCGCTTCTGGCGCTGGA
>JBEATZ010000310.1:0-4215 GCA_041161695.1 Planctomycetota bacterium
GGAACTGGACCGCCTGCTCGCCTGGCTGCCGTGAATCCGCACAGGTTCGGGACGGAACCTCCGGGCGGGTGTTGACCCCCCGCGAACGGTCCCTACACTGCTGCGCCCCATTCGGCCCAGGTGCCTCCAAAGCCATGCAAGACGCCATCCACCCCAAGTACAACGAGTGCAAGGTCAGCTGTGCCTGTGGCAACAAGTTCGTGACCAAGTCGACCCGCAACGAGATCAAGGTCGACATCTGCTCGGAGTGCCACCCGTACTACACGGGCGCCCAGAAGTTCGTCGACACCGCCGGTCGCGTGGACAAGTTCCTCAAGCGCTACGGCAAGGCCAAGGAAGGCGCAGGCGCCTAGGGGTGCGAGGCGCGCCCTGCGCGCCTGCCTCTGGCCGGGTCGGCCTGGGACCGGATCGGTCCCCGCGCGACCCCTGGCCCGCAGCACCTGCAGCGGGGCAGTGATCCGGAGCCGGTTGGCTCCCGTTGGAGGGCTGCATGAACCTGCTCCGTCCGCGCGTGCAATCCCGCCTCGACGGGATGGTTGCGCGCGCACACCAACTGACCGAGCAGTCGGCAGACCCTGCGATTGCCTCGCGGCCTGACCGGCTCGCGGCCATCCAGAAGGAACTGGGCCAGTTGGGTCGGGTCGTGGCGCGGTACGAGCAGTTGCGCGCCTTGTGCGCGCAGGTCGAGGAGATGGAGTCGCTGCGCACGGGGCCCGACCGCGACCTCGCGGAACTCGCGGCGGCCGAGCTTCCTGCGCTGCAGGCGCAGGCCCAGGCGGATGCAACCGCGATCGTCGACGACCTGCTCGCCGGCCAGGGCGAGAACAGCCGCGACTGCATCGTCGAGATCCGCGCCGGCACCGGCGGGGACGAGGCCGCGCTGTTCGTGCGCGACCTGCTGACGCTCTACCAGCGGTACGCGACGCGCATGGGCTGGACCGTCGAACCCATGCACTCGTCCGAGTCGGAACTGGGCGGCTTCAAGGATGTCGTGTTCGCCGTGCGCGGCGAGAACGTCTACGGGCGGCTGCAGTTCGAGAGCGGCGGCCACCGCGTGCAGCGCGTGCCCGAGACCGAGACCAAAGGGCGCGTGCACACGTCGGCCGCCACGGTGGCCGTGCTGCCCGAGGTGGAGGAGGTGGAGGTCGAGATCCTCGACAAGGACCTGCGCGTCGACACCTTCCGTTCGAGCGGGGCCGGCGGACAGCACGTCAACAAGACCGAGTCGGCGGTGCGCATCACGCACATCCCCACGGGCACCGTGGCGGCCTGCCAGGACGAGCGCAGCCAGCACAAGAACAAGGCCAGGGCCATGGCCATGCTGCGCGCGCGCATCTTCGACCAGCGCAAGCGCGCAGCCGATGCAGCGCGCGCCGCAGAGCGCAAGGAGCAGGTTGGCACCGGCGACCGCAGCGACCGCATCCGCACCTACAACTTTCCGCAGGATCGCTTGACCGACCATCGGCTCAACCGCAACTTCACGCTTTCCCAAGTGATGGAGGGGCGACTCGAACCCGTGGTGGAAGCCTTGGTGGCTGCCGACCGGGAGCGACGCCTCGAAGAACTGTGACCCGTCCCAACTGGAGCAATCGATGACCACCAGCAACGACATCCCCGAGCTGCCGGAGTTCGACGCAGCCGAGTCCACGCAGGCCGAAGCCGGCCCGGCGATGCCGTCCGTCCCGGAAGCCACGCTCATGACCCTGCGCGCGGGCCTGCCCTGCCCGGCGTACAACCCGCGCGCGGACAAGGCCTACTACAAGTTCCTGTTCGCTGGCGTGCTCATGCTGCTCGGCTGCCTGATGCCCTTCGGGCCGCAGATGGACATGGCGGGCTACAAGACGATGAGCGGCGGGATCTTCACGCTGATCGCACTGGGGCTGGTCTGGACCTCCTGGGGCGCGATCAACACCGGCAAGATCTCGATGAAGTGGGTGTTCCTCGCGTTCATCCCCTTCCTCGCGCAGCTCATGGCCCTGCTCAGCGCCTTCTCGGAACCGGCCGTGATGGCCGGCAAGACCGCGGGCCTGTTCACGATGGGCACGTGGGGCGAGGTGTTCGCCAAGATCGGCGCCGCACTGCCCAACAGTGAGGAGGCCCGCGCCGCCGGCCGCGAGGTCGCCGAGTTCTTCAAGCACTTCGGTCCCGGCCGCATCTTCCTGTTCCTCGGCGCACTGCTGGCCGAACTCGCGTTCATCCAGGGCGTGATGGGCGGCGCCAAGAAGCTCAAGCAGGAGAAGCTGGCTCGCCAGGCTGCAGGCGCCGAGCGCCGCCGCCGCTGAGCCGCACATGGCTGACAGCACCTTCACGGTGATGGAGGTGCTGCGCGCCTCCGAACAGTGGCTCACCGCACGCGGCGCCGAGGCGCCGCGTCGGTCTGCAGAGCTGCTGCTCGGCAAGGTGCTCGGGCTGCCGCGGTTGCAGCTCTACCTCGCCCATGACCGCCCGCTCGACGGCGCGGAGCGCACTGCGATGCGCGAGTTGCTGCAGCGCCGCGGCAAGGGCGAGCCGGTGGCGCACCTGCTCGGCAGTTGGAACTTCCGTGGCCTCGAACTCGAGGTGTCGCGCGACGTGCTGGTGCCGCGTCCGGAGACCGAGGAACTCGTCGACCTCGTGCTGGCGCGGTGCCCGCAGGGCGGCAGGCTCGTCGACCTCGGCACCGGCAGCGGTGCGATCGCCATCGCGTGCGCCGTCGCGCGACCCGACCTCGCGGTGGTGGCCACCGATGTCAGCGAGCCGGCGCTCGCCATCGCGCGGCGCAATGCAGAGCGTCACGGTGTGGCCGGGCGCATCCGCTTCGCGCGCGGTTCATGGTGGCAGGCGATCCCCGGAGAGCCGCCGTTCGACGTGGTGGCGAGCAACCCGCCGTACGTCGACCCGCAGCGCATGGACCTGGTGGCGCCCGACGTCGCCGCCCACGAGCCGGCCCTCGCGCTCTATGCCCCGGCAGGCGACGTGGCTGCGTGCTACCGGGAGATCGCCGCGGGCCTCGGGGCGCACTTGCTCCCTGGCGGCCACGTGGTGGTGGAGACCGGCGTCGGCTGCGACGAACAGGCGCTGGCCGTGTTGCGCGCGTGCCCGGTGCTGGAGGACGTGCAGTTGCTGCCCGACCTCGAACGCAAGCCGCGCTTCCTCGTGGCGCGGCGAAAGCCCTGAGCCCCGGACTGCGGGGCGGCTTGCTCAGGCGGGCGAGGCGCCGGCGATGTAGGCACGCAGCGCCGCATATGCGGCCACCGGCACCTCGGTGAAGTAGATCGCGACCTCGTACTTGCCGGGCTCGCTCGCAAGGGGTTCGCAGCGGACCACGGCACCCTTCACGCGGTGCTTCTGCGGGTCGGTGGGCAGGGCCAGGTCGATGGCCACCATGGTCATCTCGGCGACCTTCTGGTCGAAGATGCATGCGAGTCCGATCTCGCTGATGTCCTTCATGCGCGCCGGCTTGGGCCCCTGCGCCGGAGTCAGCACGATGGGGAAGTCGGCCTTGGCGCGCGGGGAACGGCGGCGTTCGCGAGGGTTGGTGGTCATGAGGATACGGTTGGGAGGGTACCGGTGGCAGAGGCGCTGCGCCACAGGATCGAACCCTGTCAGGCGGCACCTCGACCCCGCATCCGTCCATCGGCGATTCCTGCGCATTCCCTGATCTCCAGCGCTGGAACTTGGTGCCCTGCTTCCTAGGATGCGGGGCCACGAGGAACCACAGCCATGGCCAACTTCAACAAGGTGATCCTGATCGGCAACCTGACCCGCGACATCGAACTCCGCCACACACAAGGTGGCTTGGCGATCGCGAAGCTGGGCATGGCCATCAACCGCAAGTTCACGCAGAACGGTGAGACCAAGGAGACGACGTGCTTCGTCGACCTCACCGCCTTCGGCCGCCAGGCCGAGACCCTGAGCCAGTACGTGAGCAAGGGCAGCCCGCTGTTCGTCGAGGGCCGCCTCGAGTACTCCACCTGGGAGAGCCAGGAAGGCGGCAAGCGCAGCAAGCTGGAGGTCGTGATCGAGAACTTCCAGTTCATGGGCGGCCGCGGCCAGGGCGGTGGCGCTGGTGGCGGCGGCGGCGCCAGCGGCGAGGAAGGCGGTGCCCCGCAGCGCCGCGGCGGCCGTCCGGCCCAGCAGCAGCAGGCCGAGGGTGAAGTCGACTACGGCGACATCCCGTTCTGACCGGCCGTTGCCGCGCGGACGTCGCGGCACGAGCGGACTGAGGGCTGGGCG
>JBEATZ010000314.1:0-3473 GCA_041161695.1 Planctomycetota bacterium
GGCCCAGCCCGCGGGGGCTCGGAGTTCGCCACGACGTAAGGAAAGTTCCCGCGTATTTCGGTCGGGCGAGCTGGGGACGTTGACATCCCCGGGTGAGCCGCGACCATTCCAACCCCGCGCCGATGGCTGTGTGGCAGTGCCATAGGCCTGCAAGGACCAAACATACCCGGAGCTCCACATGCTCAAGCTGCTCACCCCGCTGCTGCTCTCCGCCTCCATCTTGTGTCAGGGTCAGGATTACGTCCCCGTCGCCGTGCAGACATTCTCGCCGACGCCGACGATGCCGAACCCCACGCTGGAGACCTGGAGCCCCAACATCTTCCAGCCCGGCATCTTCTCGATCCTGCCGACCGGCCCCGAGGTCGGCGGCAACGGCGTGCTGCGGCACGGCGTGCTCGCCTCCGACCAGCAGGGAACCTCCACGACCGGCATCGACCGCAACCAGCAGGGCATGCGGAACCCGCTCGACCTGCGGGGCGCGGCGCAACTGGTCTCGATCCGCCTCTTCGTGCCCGCCAACTGGAGCACCGAAGTGCGCGAAGCCAGCCTCAGCACCGAAGGGCTCGTGCGCGAGGGCAACGCCTACGTGGTGTGGGCAGAGCCGCGGATCAGCTACCGCCAGGGATCGACGCATGCACCCGGCTTCTACTGCTTCGACCAGACCACCGGGCTCGACGCACGCTACATCCCGGTCGCGGAGTTCGACCGCTGGTACACGCTGGGCATCCGCTTGCGCGACGGGCTCGTGAGCTACTACCTGGACGGCCAGATCGTCTACCAGTACCTCGACGACGAGTACATCCTCGGAACCGGCATCCGCGCAACCAAGCTCAACGCGGGTATCCTGAGCGTGAAGAACTTCGGCGAGGATCAGGAGGTCTACTGGGACGACTTCTACGGATCAGGTGACTTCGACAACGACGGACTCGACGACCGTAGCGAAGACATCGGCCCCACGAGCCCCACGGTCGCCGACAGCGACAGCGACGGACTCCTCGACGGCGCCGAGGCCGATGCCGCAAGCGATCCCCTCGTGCCCGACAGCGACGGTGACGGGCTGTTCGACGGCGTCGAGGTCAACGAGCGCGGCACGGACCCGACGCGCTTCGACACCGACGGCGACATGGTCAACGACCGCCTCGACGACCGGCCGCTGGTGCGCGGCGTGTCGACGGCCTTCCTCGCCCTGAACATCCGCGACGTCTCCGTGGCCGTCACGGCCACGCCCCTCACCGAGTTCGTTGGCAACAGCAACGGCTCGAAGCGCTCGAACCGCAACCGCATCTCCAACCGCATCCAAGACGCGGCCTCGCGTCTCGAGAAGCGCACCTACGAGGCGGCGGATGCGCGGCTGCAGGATGCACAGGAGCACGTGCTCCAGCTCATGCTGCCGGGTGCCGCCAAGGACGAGATCCTCGCGGAGATCGAGTTCCTGCGCGTCCTGGTCGCCTACGAACTGGCCCCGAACGGCTCCGAGGCAAGCGAACGCATCCAGTGACCCGGCGCGCCTGACGACGCTGTCAGCGGGAGCCGCGGGCGCGCAACCGCGTGCCCGCGCCAGTGGCGTCGACGACGAGTTCATTGCGGAATCCAGCCTCGAGGCGAACCGCCATTGCATGGCGCAGGCCGGGCTTCTCGACGAGGAGTTGCCACTCGCCGGCGGGCACCCGGTCGAATCGGAACTCGCCTGAGGCCATCGTCACCTCGAATGGCGCTGGTTCACCCGCGCGCAGGAGCCTCGCCCGCAGGCCCGTCGCGTCCATGCCGTCCGGCAGCATCACCGAGCCGTGCAACTGGCACGTGGCGACCTCGACGCGCACGACCTGCTCTGCGCCCGGGGCGAGCACGAGCGACTGGGTTGCGAGCACCGCGGTACGGTTGCGCGCGAACTGCACGACGAGTTCGCAGGAACCTGGGGGCAGGCCCGCGAGCCGGAAGCGCCCCTCCGGATCGACGTAGGTCTCTGCGATCGTTGCGTACGAGGCCTCCTCACCGGGACCGGGATCGGCACGGGGCGCCCGGACCGCGACCACGAGCCCGCGGCCGGGGCGTCCGGCGTCGTACACGATGCCGGCCACCACGCCCCCCGGGGGCTCGGGAGGCGCGAGGTCGAAGGCGGTCGTCGCGCCCTCGACGACGAACACGTCCGCAGCCAGCACGCCTGCGCGCGCCTGCTCCACGAACGCGCGAGCGCCGGCGGAGGGTGCGCAGAACGCACGCATCGCGTGCGGACCAGGCTCGAGCCCCTCGATGCGATAGGAGCCGTCCGGTGCCGCGAGGGTCCTGCCGGGACGGAGCGTCGCAGTGCCGCTGCCGATCGGGACGGCCACGACCTCGACCTGCTGGTCGCCGGCCGCACCGGCGACGCGACCTTCCAGCGCTCCCATGCGCTGCAGGGCCAGCACGAGGCCGTCCCGGTCTGCCTCCACGGCGAGCGCCTCGCCTACGGTTGGCACGCACCCGTCCGCGCTCGCCACGAGGGCCCACCTGCCTGCAGGGATGCCGCGCAGCACGAAGGACCCGTCCGATGCCGCGGCTGCGGCATCGACACCGCTGGCCACCAGCCGCATGGCCGGCTCGATCCCACGGTCGCGCGGGATTGCATGGACGCGCGCCCCCGCAACCGGCTGCCCGCTGCCATCGCGCACGAAGCCGCGGAGGGCGTGCCCGGCGTGGAACTCCACGTCGACGATCATGTCCTGGCCCGCGAGGTCGAAGGGCTCGGACCAGAGGGGCGCGCACCCCGGAGCGTGGAAGACGACCTGCACCCGGCCGTCCTCGAGGCCCGCCACCTCGTACGACCCACCGGGCCACGCAGTCGGCGTCGGCGGCTCGCCGAGGTCCAGCGCGGCGAGGGCACGTGCATCCTCGGAAGCCCCGAGGAGGGCTTCACGCCCTGCCGCCCCCTCTGCAAGGCGCGCATCCTCCTGCTGCAGGAGCCGCCGCACCTCGGCGCGCCCGTCGACGGTTGCCGCGAGTTCGCGCATGCGCTGCAGCATCACGCGCCGCTGGCCGCGCGCCTCGCGCTCCGCGCGATCGGCTCCCGGCCCCGAACCGTCGTCAGGGACGACGGCAACGGAGAAGCGTTCCACCGGGCGACCGGTCGTGTCGGTGGCCCTGCCGCTCACCACGAGGCCACGCTGGAGCCGGACCTGCACGTCGCGCGCCTCCGCGCTCTCGATGCCTCGCAGCACCGTTCGCCGGAACCGGGGCGAGGAAGCTTCCACGTCCAGCACGGCATCGGGCAGCTGTGCGAGAACGTACTCACCCGGGCGCGAGGACCGGGCCGCGTGCACGCGGCCGCTGCGTTGCTCGGTTGCGCGCACGATCGCGTCGGGCACGACCCTGCCCTCGGGATCGAGCACCACCACGGCAAGCGTGTGCGCTGGCCGGAGCACGACGAGTTCGACGAGGTTGTCGGGGCCGGGAAGCAGCGTGAAGCCGCTGGTGCGGACGGGCTGTCGGTCGTCGGC
>JBEATZ010000336.1:0-6350 GCA_041161695.1 Planctomycetota bacterium
TGCGCAACGCCTCCGGCAGGGCCTGGGTGCAGCAGGACAGCCTGCGGGTCGGCCGGCTGAAACCGTGATCAGTCGGAGATCTGGAAGTCCGCGAGCAGCACCACGCGCGGCTCGGTGCTGCGGTTGACCACCTCGTGCTCGTCACTGCCGCTGAAGACGACGCACTTGCCCTCCTGCCACACGACGGGTTCGCCCTTCACCCACATGGTGACGCCCTTGGGCACGCGCACGCCGAGGTGGCACCGCATCAGGTGCGGCGCGTACATGTCGGTGTGCTTGAAGATGTGGGCACCGGGACCGACCAGCGAGAAGCCGGCGGCCACGAGGCGCGGCAGGCCATCGAGGAAGGCTGCAGTGCGCGGGCACTTCGCACGGTGCACGGCCACGTCCACGCCCGGGATGTAGCTCTCGCCGGGGAAGAACAGCGGGAACACCGACCAGGTGCCGGAGTAGCCGTCCTTCTGGGGCCAGGGCACGAAGTCCTTGTCGAGGTCCAGCGCGTCCAGTTCGGCGCGGATGACGGGCCACTCGCGTTCGAAGGCGGGCAGCACCACGTGCGACAGGTCGTAGGCCATGGCGGGAGTGTCCGAAGCCTACCGCACGCGGGGCGTAATCCCGCAGGTGGCTGCACTGCGGCGCCGTGCTTGCGCCCTTCCCACCGCAGCTGCGCGAGCAGGAAGCAGCAGGGCCCGAGTGCATGGAGTCGGGCGGCACGGGACAGCGGGCGCGTTACGCTGCTGCCGTGACGCAGTCCCGCGAGCCAGCCGAAACCGACGACCCGCGCACCGTGCGCCGGGCGGCGCTGGGTCGCCTCGTGGTCCCAGTGCTCGTCCTCGGGATCGCGGCGCTCGCCACGGTCGACAGCCGGCGCGCTGCATGGTTCGGGATCGAGGGACCGCAGTGCCTCGTGAACCGGGTGCTGGGCCCGCACGTGTGTCCCGGTTGCGGCCTCACGCGGTCGACGGCGCTGGCGGTGCAGGGCCGCATCGCCGAAGCAGGGTCCCTGCACGCGGGAGGCATCGCCGTGGCCCTGCTGTGCATCGGGGCGATCGCCGTGCACCTCGACGTCGTCCGCCGCGGACGGGTCCTCGACGCGCACCTTTCGCTGCGATCCCTGGGCCGCAAGGCACTGCTTGCGGCGGTCCTGGGAGCGTGGCTCTGGCGCCTCCTCGGCTCCTGAACGCACCGGATCTTGGTGCCACGGGCCCGGTCCCGGTACCCTCCCGCCTCGTCCCATGCTGCTGTTCCAGAACGACGAAGCCGAGCTGTTCGCCGGCGTGTTCGCCATCTTCGCCGTGCTCGCGGTCTACGCGGTCTTCGGCATCGTCTGCGCCGTCGTGGCGCCGAGCCGCGGCCGCAGCGCCCTGGCATGGTTCTTCATCGGCGTCGCGACCCAGTGCCTCGGCATCGTGCTGATCTTCGTGCTTCCGAACCTCAAGGAAGAGCAGGAGAAACAGCGCCGCCGCGACGAGGAGACGCGCCGCCTGCGCGAACAGCTCAAGAAGGAGCGGCAGGTGGCGGACCAGCGCCATGACTCGGTGCACGGCCGCCTCGGCGCCCACGACCGCGCGCTCGGCATGGACACGGCGCCCGCGGCAGCGCTGCTGCCCGGCAGCCCGCCGCCGCCGCCGTCACTCCCGCAACCGGGAGGCGGTGCCGAACCACAGTGGCACTTCGCGGTCGGCAACCAGCAACTGGGTCCTGTCGCACAATCGCGGCTCCAGCAGATGTGGATCGACCGCGAGATCGCGGACGACACGCTGGTGTGGCGCCAGGGCATGACCAACTGGATCCCCATCACCGAGGTCGTGGCCATGTTCGGCAAGCAGGGCCCGGCAAGCTGAAGGACACGCCATGTTCGCACCCGCACCGCTGGACGAGATGGACGAGCTCGTCATCCAACTGGTCGTCCAGCTCGCCCTGGGACTCGTCTTCGGCATCGTGTGCGCCGTGCTGGCCCCCAAGCGCGGGCGCAGCGCCGTGGGCTGGTTCTTCTTCGGCTTCTTCTTCAACTGCCTCGCCATCATCGTGCTGATGCTCATCCCGGACCTGAAGGTCGAGGCCGAGCGCAACCGTCGCCGCAACGAGGAGGCACGGCGCCTGCGCGAGCAGCTCAAGAAGGAGCGGCAGGTGGCGGACCAGCGGCACGATGCGGTGCAGGGTCGGCTCACCGCCCACGACCGGGCACTGGCCGTCGACACGGGTCCGGCCGCACCGCAGCTCGCCTCCCCCACGCCGCCGCCGCTCCCCGCAGCACGAACCGTTGCCGCACAGGAGCCCGAGATCTGGCACTTCGCCCGCGGCACAGAACGCCTCGGGCCGGTGACCACCACGCGTTTGGTGCAGCTCTTCGAGGACGGCAGCATCGACGGCTCGACGCTCGTGTGGCGCGCGGGAATGGCCAACTGGCAGCCCTATCTGGACGTGGACGAACTCCGGGGAGGCAGCCGTGGCTGAGGGCGTGCGCATCACCGAGGATTTCCCCGTCAGCGTGCAGCTCGACGGCATCGTCGACGGCCGCATCGGCGACGGCCAGGCACTGGTCGATGCCGCCGCGCGGCTGTGCGCACTGGGGATCGGCCGGTTCGAACTGGAGCGCGACGGCGGTCGCTTCTCGCTCATGCCGGATGGCGAGCGTCACCGTGGCGCGGGCTTCGGCACCGAGGCGCAGGCCCAGTTGCTCTCGTGCCTGCAGGACATCGCCCGCGCGACCCACGGAGCGGTCGAGTCCACGCTGCGGTGCACCATGGTCTTCGACCACGGCGTGAGCGAGACGCTGTTCCGCGCTGCCGCGGGACCGGACGGACAGCCCACGGTCGAGGCCGTCTCGCGCCTGCGCGAGCGCCGGGTTGGCGACGTGCCGACCGAGGCCGCGCCGCCGCCGCCGTGGAAGACGATGTTGCAGCGGCGCGAGATCGTCGTCGCCATCCCCCTGCTCGTGCTCGGCGTGCTGCTCATGGCCTGGACCTCGGGCCTGCTCGACCGCCTGTTCGCGGCAAGCGCTGCCGGACTCGCCAAGGACACCGGCGCGTTCGGCGAGTTGCTCGCCGTCGACGCATCCAGCTCCTGGGGCGACTATGCCGTGGAGATCCGCAGGGGGCCGTCGCACCCGACCACGTCGGAGGCATGGGAACAACTGCTCGCAGAAGCCACCGAAGAAGTGGCCCGGGCGCGCCTGCGCGTGGTGCGCGAGGGCAACGATGTCTTCGTCCGCCTCGAGGACGGCCAGGGCCGGTTCGTGGGCGAGAAGTCCGTGAGCCTGCGCGCACTGGTGACGAACCCGGATGGCGTGGTGAAGGCGCGCGTGCAGGGACGCATCACCGCCGCGCGCATCACGCTGGCGCTGGAGAGCGGGAAGAAACAGCAGTGACCGACAGCCGCGAGCCGCCCGCGGAGCCCGCCCCGGGCGCCGTGCCGCCCGAGTCGCAACTGCCCGTGGTCGCGCAGTGGCCCCCGAACCAGCCGCTGGTGCCGGCAGAGACCATCGAGACGCAATGCGCTGCCTGCGCGAAGCCATGGCGCATCCACCGCGACATGGCCGGCTTCCGGCTGCGCTGCAGCTGCAACGCGTGGATCGAAGTGCCGCGAGCCGAGCCGCAGCTGCCCGCGCGCTTCGAGGACCTGTCGGGGCCGCCCGTGCTGCCCAAGGACGCGTTCCTGCCCTCGCTGCTGCCGCGCGATGCCGAGGACCGCATCGAACTGCCGCTCGCGCGCGGCGAGGTGACGGAGGCCGAGATCCCCGTGCACCAGCCGATGGCCCCGGGCTCCGTCCAGCGCGTGCGCACCGAGGTCCACAACCGCTGGTCCAATGCCGCATTCCTCGAACTCGGTCTGCTCATGGCCGCGTTCCTCGTGCCGCCTTCGCTCGCCAACCTCGTGCTCGAGGGCGAGGCACAGACGCTGTTCATGCCCTTCACCTCCCTGGCGACGGGCGTGCTCGTGCTGCTGTTCGCAGGCGCGCTGAGCCCCTTTGCCTTCCGCGGCTTCCGCAGCACGCAGCCGCGCTACTTCGTCGAGGCGCTGGTGGTCGCCGTGGCGCTCTACGCACTCGCCATGGGCTGGATGGGCCTCGTCGACAGGGAGGGCGAGGGCAACGCCATGATCGCGCGCATGCGCGAGGTGCTGGGCACCGGCTGGCTGCTGTTCGTGATCGGCTTCTGCCCGGCGGTGTTCGAGGAGATCGCCTTCCGCGACGTGGTGCAGGGACGCTTCCTCGCCCTGCTGGGACGCTTCCAGGGCCTCGTGGCCACCGGCGCGGCCTTCGGCTTGTGCCACGGCGTGACCATGGCGCTGCCCTTCCACGTGGGCATCGGCATCTACCTCTGCCTGCTGCGCGAGCGGTCGCGGAGCCTCTGGCCCTGCATCCTCGCACACTTCACCTACAACGGGCTCATCGCCGTGACGGCCTGAGGGCCGCCGCATCCGCGGCGGGCGGCGCCTCGAACTCCGCGCCATGAACGCAATCCCCGTCCTCGCGGCCGCAAGCCTGTTCCTCGTGGCCTGCGATGCCGCGCCCGAGTCCACGCCTGCAACCAGCACCACCCAGACGCCCATGGCCGCAACCACCCCGACCGGTTCCAGCTCCGTGCACGCCCTCACCGTCCGCACCCTCGACGGCAAGGACATGCCGCTGTCGAACCTGTCCGGCAAGGTGACGCTCGTCGTCAACGTGGCCAGCGAGTGCGGCTACACGCCCCAGTACAAGGGCCTGCAGGCGCTGCATGCGGAACTGAAGGACAAGGGCTTCATGGTCCTCGGCGTGCCCTGCAACGACTTCGGCGGCCAGGAGCCCGGCAGCGCGGAGGAGATCGCCGCGTTCTGCTCCTCGAAGTTCGCCGTGGACTTCCCGCTGCTGGAGAAGCAGTCGGTCAAGGCCGGCGCCAGCCAGTCGCCGCTCTACGCCGCGCTGCAGCAGCAGGCGGGCAAGCTGCCCAACTGGAACTTCTGCAAGTACCTCGTGGGCAAGGACGGCGCCGTGCTGGGCTTCTGGTCCGCGGGCACCGCGCCCGACAGCAAGGAACTGCGCGCCGCGATCGAGAAGGCGCTGCAGGGCTGAGCCGCGCAGCCGCCACGCGGCGGCCACGCGACACGCTCACTCACCCACCGCGGCATCTCACTTCGTGCCGCCAGTGGCCTCGGGCTTCGAGGCCTCCTCGGTGGCCGCAGGCGCAGTGCCGGCCGGCGCCGCAGCAGGCTTCACTTCCTCGAGCGCCTTCTGCACCTCGTGGTAGCTGGGCGTCGTGGCCAGCTTCTCGCGGTCGCGCTCGTGGAAGGGCACGCCGCGATCCATCCACTCGGGCTTGCCGCGGCCCTTGAGGTGGTGGTCGAAGAACTCGCTCATGCGCCGCGACCAGTCCTTCATGTTCTGGCGCTTGCGCAACCCGTGCCCCTCGCCCACGTAGTTGAAGAGGTACGCCTCCTTGTCGAGGCGACGCAGCCCCATGAAGAGCTCGATGCCCTGCGTCCACGGCACGGCGCCGTCCTGGTCGTTGTGCAGGATGAGCACGGGCGTCTGCACCTTGTCGACGAAGTGGATCGGCGAGTTCTCGTGGTAGCGCAGCGGATACTCCCAGGGCGTGCCGCCGATGCGCGACTGGGTCATCTCGTACTGGAACTGGCGCGACATGCCCGACTCGTAGCGGATGCCGCCGTAGGCAGACAGCATGTTGCACACCGGCGCACCGGACTCGACGGCCTGGAAGATGTTGGTGCGCGTGACGAGGAAGGCGGTCTGGTAGCCGCCCCAGCTGTGGCCCGCGGCGCCGATCGCCTTCTCGTCGACGAAACCCTGTGCGATGAGGTGCTGCACGCCGCCAACCACGCACTTCACGCAGCTCTCACCGGGGTAGCCCTCCTCGTAGACGATGTCGGGCATGAACCACAGGTAGCCATTGCTCACGTAGTAGGCGGCGTTGGGTGACGTGCCCGGCGACGGTGCCACGTAGTTGTGCAGGTTCTGCGAGAGCTTCTCGTAGAAGTAGACCATCATCGGGTACTTCCGCGACGGGTCGAAGCCGTCCGGCTTCACGAGCACGCCCTTGAGGCGCTTGCCGTCGCCGTTGACCCAGTGCACGAGTTCGGCCTTGCCCCAGCGGATGTCCTTCTGCTGCGGGTTGACGTCGGTGAGGCGGCGCAGGTCCTTCATGTCCCTGCTGCACACCCACAGGTCGGGGCACATCGAGAAGGTGCTGAGCGTGAAGGCGTAGAGGTCGGCCCGCTTCGCCTTCTTCAGGTCGCCGATGTTGCGCTGCACCATGACGACCTCGACGGGAGCACCGACCGTGTCCCGCGACGCGAGCGCATAGCCCTCGGCCATCGTCTCGGTGTTCGTGGCGCTCAGCAGCAGTTCG
>JBEATZ010000347.1:0-2507 GCA_041161695.1 Planctomycetota bacterium
CTTCTACGTCGCGTGGAAGCAGCAGCGTGTGCGCAAGAAGTTTGATGGTGCGGATTCGGTCCAGGCCAGCAGGTTCCTCCGACACTCACGCGAGGAAGTCGATCGGCTGAAGCACTCCTACGAACAACTGGCTCGCCTCGCGGCACCACGAAAAGTCGTGATCTTCACGATCCCGAGGGTTCCGGACCTCGCGGCATTTGCGAGGGAGCGCAGGAGCCCCTTGGACGAGGATCTCGCAGAGTGGTCCAGCACCCAACCCAACGTGATCTTCGTCCCGCTCCTCGCAGCCCTGTTCGAGCGATTCGGCGAGAAGGCAACCGACCTGTTCCTGAGCTGCGATCCGCACTGGGGTCCTGCGGGTCACCGTGCGGCCGCCGACATCCTCCTGGAGCAGGCCGGGGTCATCCTGCGAGGCCACTGAGGAACCCGGCGACAGTCAGAGTTGCAGTGCCCCACCGGGAGTGACCGTCAGGCCATAGGGGCTCGGCGAGCCCGGGTCGGTCACGACGAACTGGAAGAAAAGGTCCACGCCGCTGAGCGCCGGGTTCGGCGGGATGGTGAGCGGCAGCGAGGCCGTGCCCGATGCCGAGGTCACGGTGCCGACCTGTGCGAGGGGCGCGGCGAGGATCGAGCAGCCGCCGCCGAGGTCGAAGGGCAACTGGCCGAGGGTCGAACTGGTGCGCGAGTTGCCGCCGAGCAGGAAGGCGAGCGTGGCAGGCGGCGCGTTGGAGAGGTCGATCGAGAAGTTGGTCGACCCGATGGCCACCTGGCCCGTGGAGCCGATGGCGGGAACCAGGCTGTTGGTGCCCGCGCAGCCCTGTCCGTAGTACGCGAAACCCGACATCTCGTAGGCGCCGCAATCCGGCAGCGGGTCGCGCAGGCGACCGGCGAAGTCGTCGACCACGAAGGCGAGCGGTGCGCCGCCCTGGTTCTGCGCGGTGCTGATCAGGATCGGGCGCAGGTCGAAGGGGGCCGTGGTGCTGTTGGTGTACAGCGGATCCACCTGCTGGCTCGCGAGGTCGACGTTGGCCGCGGTCTGCCAGGCTGCGAGCGTGGTGAAGCCCGGGTTGCTGCCGCCCTGGCGCGCGAGCTCGCCCGCAGGCGCCCAGAAGATGTTGTTGTCGCTCACCAGCGGCGTGGTCGCGGCGTTCGCGACGATGCACGTGCCGGGGCCGGTCATCGAGAAGATGTTGCCGCGGATGCGGTTGAGGGCCGGGCTCGTGCCGCTGATGCCGCTTGCCGCCACGCAGCAGCCTGCCGCTCCCGGCACGTTGACCAGGAACGAGTTGAAGGCGATGTCGTTGTCGTAGTTGCTGAGGTCGACCTTGATCACGGCCTGGTTGGAGGCCGAGGTGCTGGTGGTCTGGCGCAGGTTGCCCGTGAACGTGTTGTTCCAGATGCGGTCGAGCCGGCGGTTCTGGTTGATGAGGTAGAGGCCGTAGGTGACGCCGTTCAGGTCGAAGGCGTTGCCGCTGATGTCCCAGCCGCCGCCGTTGCTGAGGTAGATGCCGTAGTTGGTGCGGTTGGTGTAGCTGGGCAGGGTGAAGCGGTTGTTGCGGACCTTCCAGCCGGCCTCCGTGCCCGAGTTCTCGCTGACGATGATCGCGTGGCGGAACTCGCCCGAGGCATTGTTGCGGTGCTCGGGGCCGAACGTGCAGCCGGTCACCGAGACGTTCTCGACGTTGGCGGTGCCGCTGATGGCGAAGCCGGGGCCGCTCACGAAGTCGAGGTCCTCGAACCCGACCGAGCTGTTGCGGCGGAAGCTCACCCCCACGAGGGCGAAGGTGTCGCCGCCGTTGCCGGTGATCTGCACGGTGCCGCGGCCCAGCAGCGCCTTGAAGGTGACCGTGTTGGTGGGCGACGCGCCCGGGATGGGCGGGACCAGCACCGATTCGTTGTACGTGCCCGGATGGACCAGCACGGTCACCGGACCGGCCACGCCGTTCACGAACAGCCCGTTCACGGCCTGCGTGAAGGTCTGGAAGACGCCGCTGCCGCCCGCAGGGACGATCTGCAGCGTGCCCGTGTACTGGGCAGGGAGGATGGTGGCCGTTGCCAGCAACGCAGAGGAGGCAAGCAGGTTTCGCATGGTGGGTCTCCGAGGTGTCAGCGGTTCGCCCGCTCGGCCGCCTCGTGGGCGGCGCGGGCTGCATCGAGTTCCGAGGTGTCCGAGGTCGCGCGCATGCGCGCGCGCAGCGCCGCCGCGCGGACGTCGGGGTCCGGGTCGGTGGTGGCGACGTGGTCGAGGGTGGCGGCCGCAGGCAACGCGGTCGTGCCCATCTGCAGCAAGGCCATCACGGCGATGCGACGCGTGCGCAGGTCGCCCGTGCGCAGCGCGGTCTCGAGCGCCGGCAGCGCAGCAGCACCCATGGCAGCGAGCTCGACGGGTGCGTTGCCCACGGCCGCGGGGTCCTGCGAGGCGGTGGCGCGCTGCAGGAGGACCGTGGCAGCGCTGGTTTGCCCCTCGCGCGAGGTGGCGGCACCAGCAGGCGACGTGGCTGCTGCCG
>JBEATZ010000386.1:0-7292 GCA_041161695.1 Planctomycetota bacterium
GGTTGTGATGCTTGGTACGTTGAAATTCGCGGTCCCTTGGCGGCGTCCCTCACCACGCCGAGACCTGCGCCCGATGGCGCCAATCACCTTTGACCCCCTCCCGGCACCGGCCTATCGTGCCCGGCCTTTCTCTCCGAGCCCCGACCCCAGTTCCTTCCCTTGCGCAAGACGGTTCCCATCGCTGACGGTGTCGCCTTCGGAGGCGACGGCTTCGTGATCGTGGCCGGGCCCTGCGCGGTGGAGAGTCGCGAGCAGGTGATGACCACGGCGCGTGCGGTGGCCGATGCCGGTGCCGTCATGCTGCGCGGCGGCGCGTTCAAGCCGCGCACCTCGCCCAAGTCCTTCCAGGGCATGGGCCATGCCGGTCTCGAACTGCTCGCCGAGGCGGGCGCTGCCACCGGACTGCCCGTCGTCACCGAGGTCATGGACCCGCGCGAGGTGGAAGCGGTCGCAAGCGTGGCTGCCATGCTGCAGATCGGTTCGCGCAACATGCAGAACTTCCCGCTGCTGCGCGAGGTGGGTCGCACCCGCAAGCCCGTGCTGCTGAAGCGTGGCGCGTCGGCGACGATCGACGAGTTGCTGCATGCCGCCGACTACATCCTCCAGGGCGGCAACGAACTCGTCGTTCTCTGCGAGCGCGGCGTGCGGAGTTTCGACACCGCGACGCGCTACCTGCTCGACCTCGCGGCCGTGGCCGTGCTGCGCGAGCGCACCGAGCTGCCCGTGGTGGTCGATCCGAGCCATGGCACCGGCAAGGCCGCGTACGTGCCCGCCATGGCGCGCGCTGCAGCGGCAGCCGGCGCCGATGGCGTGATCATCGAGGTCCACCCGAACCCCGAAGCGGCTCTCAGCGATGGGCCGCAGGCGCTGCGTCCCCACGAGTTCGCACAGCTCGTGGCCGATCTGCGTCGTATCGTTCCTCTCGTTGGCAGGCGGGTGTTGCGTTCCCCGGGAGCGCAGCCCGCATCGAACCCGAACCATGCCACTGAGGTGATCGCTCCATGAGCCATCCGAACCGCAAGCCTTACATCGCAGGCAACTGGAAGATGAACCTGGACCGGGCCAAGGGCCTGGACCTCATCAAGACCATCAAGGGGCGGCTCGGCGACGGCAACGACAAGGAAGTGGCGGTCTTCGTTCCTGCCATCTACCTCGCCGACGTGACGGCCGTTGCGCAGGGTTCGCCGCTCGGCGTCGGCGGCCAGAACCTCTGGTACGACGACAACGGCGCGTTCACGGGCGAACATGCCCCGCGCATGTTTCGCGAGGTGGGCGCCGATCGCACCCTGATCGGGCACAGCGAGCGCCGCCACATCTTCAAGGAGCCCGACGAGTGGATGCCGCGCAAGGTGCGCGCCGCGCTCGACCACGACCTGCTGCCGATCTACTGCATCGGCGAGACCCTCGAGGAGCGCAAGGGCAACCGCACCGACCGCGTCCTCAAGCGCCAGCTGGAGACCGGCTTCGAGAAGCTCCGCCCCGAGGAGTCCCATCGCATCACCGTTGCGTACGAGCCCGTCTGGGCGATCGGCACCGGCGAGGTGGCCACCAAGGAGCAGATCGCCGACGCCCACAAGACCATCCGCCGCTGGCTCGAACAGCGCCTCGGCGAAAGGCCTGCCTCGCTGCTGCGCATCCTCTACGGCGGCAGCGTGAAGCCTGACAACGCCCGCGACCTGATGGCCATCGAAGGCGTCGACGGCATGCTCGTCGGCGGCGCCAGCCTGCAGGCCGACACCTTCCTCCCCATCATCGAATACAACCTGCGATGACCGTCCTCCACTACGTTGCCTGGGTCCTCTTCTTCGCGTCGGCCATCCTGCTGACCATCGTCGTGCTCCTCCAGGAGAGCAAGGGCGGTGGACTCGCCGAGGCCTTCGGCGGCGTCGGCGCCGAGACCTTCGGCGTGAAGACCGGGAACATCAACCGCTTCACGTTCCTGCTCGCCGGGATCTTCATGGTGTCGGCGGTCGCGCTGCACCTGACCTGGGACTGATCCGCCCGCGGGGCCGTCGAGGTCCCGCTGCGAGGTGCCGATCGTGTCCGCCCAGCCCCAGCTCCCTGCGAGCATGACCGGTTCCGGCACCGCAGCCGGGGCCACCGAGCTGGGTCAGCTGCGCGTGGAGGCGCGCGCCGTGAACGGGCGCGGCCTGACCGTGAAGGTGCGCACCGGCAACGGTTGCGCCGGACTCGAGGCCGCGGTCGAGGAGCGCGTGCGCAAGGCGCTCGTGCGCGGCAGCGTGACGGTGGCCATCGAGCGCACTGATGCAGCTGCAGGGCTCGGCGACCGGGCGCAGCTGCAGAAGCTGGCCGCAGAACTGCGCGAGATCGCGCGCGAGCTCGGGGTGAGCCCGGAGCTGACGCTGCGCGACGTTCTGGACGTGAACAGCAGGCTGCGCGCCGACCCCGTGACGAGCCGCGAACTGCCGCCGCGCGCTGCAGCCCTCGTGGATCGTGCGGTGCAGGAGCTGGTGGCGCGGCGCCGCGAGGAGGGCGCGAGGACGGCTGCGGCCATGCTGGCGCTCATCGCCGAGATGGAGCAGCTGACGGCGCGCGCCGTGGAGCGCGCCCCTGCCGTCCTCGACGAGTACCGCACGCGGCTGCTCACGCGCGTGCAGGAGTTCCGCGCTGCGCACGGCTTCGGCGCCGAGGCCGCCGACCTGGTGCGAGAGGTCGCGCTGCACGGTGACCGCATCGACGTGACCGAGGAGGTGCAGCGGCTCTCGTCCCACCTCGGCGAGGTCCGCAACCTGCTCTCCGGGGGCGGCGAGGTCGGCAGGCGCCTCGAGTTCCTCTTGCAGGAACTGCTGCGCGAGGCCAACACTCTCGGGTCGAAGTCGCCGGACGTCGCGTTGAGCCACGTCGCGGTGTCGCTCAAGTCGTGCATCGAGAAACTCAAGGAACAGGCGGCGAACCTCGAATGAGCGCCAAGGCAGGCAGGCTGGTCGTGATCTCCGGGCCCTCCGGCGCAGGCAAGACCTCCGTCTGCAAGGCGCTCCGTCAGCGCGACGGCGTGGAGTTCTCGGTGAGCGCGACCACGCGCAAGATGCGCAACGGCGAGCGCGACGGCGTCGACTACCACTTCCTGTCGCAGGACGAGTTCCGTCGCCGCATCGACGCAGGCGAGTTCCTGGAGTGGGCCGAGTACAACGGCAACTACTACGGCACGCTGGCTGCTCCCATGCACCGCGCGCTTGCCGAGGGCCGTGTCTTCGTGCTGGAGATCGAGGTGCAGGGCACGCGCCAGCTGCGCGCTGCCAGCGTGCCCGGCCTGTACGTGTTCATCGTGCCGCCGAGCATGGACGCGCTGCATGCGCGCCTCGTGTCTCGCGGCGCCAACTCGGCCGCGGAGATCGAGTCGCGCATGGCCATCGCGCGCAAGGAACTCGAGGCCAGGGACCTCTACGACCACGTGATCGTCAACGAGAAGCTCGACGAGGCGATCCGCACGGTGGAAGGACTGGTGGGGCTGTGAAGGGAAAGCGCATCGTGATCGGCGTCGGCGGCGGCATCGCCGCGTACAAGGCAGCCATCCTCGCGAGCAGGCTCGTCCAGCTCGGCGCCTCGGTGCGCGTGGCGATGACCCAATGGGCCACCCAGTTCGTGGGGCCGCTGACCTTCGAGGGCCTGACCGGCACCAAGGTGATCCTCGCGCCCACGCAGGTGGACACGGACGGGAGCGTGCCCCACATCGATGCCGCACGCGGCGCCGATGCCTACGTGATCGCACCCTGCACCGCCGACCTGCTGTCCAAGCTGGCCACCGGTGCCGCCGACGATCCCGTGTCGCTGCTGGCCCTCACGATGAAGTGCCCGGTGGTGGTCTGTCCCGCGATGAACGACGCCATGTGGACGAAAGCTGCCGTGCAGCACAACGCGTCCGTGGTGGCCTCGCGCGGCGTGCACGTGGTGGGCCCGGTCGTGGGGCACCTTGCCGAGGGCTACGACGCCATCGGCCGCATGGTCGAGCCCGAGGCCATCGTGGCCGCGCTCGAGAAGCTGCTGGGCAGCTGCAAGTGACCGCATCCCTGCGCTGCTACCGGCTGCGCGGCAACGCCGTCGAACTCGCACTCGACCTGCTGCACGTGCACGCCGACGTGGCGGGTGTGCTGGAGGGCGACGGCGAGGCCACGGTGTGGCTCGCAGGCGCGATGCCCGAACTCGGAATCGAGGACCTCGCGGTCGAGGAACTCCACGATGCGCGCATGCATGCTGCCGCCACCGGCCTCGAGCAGGACCGCGCCATCGTGCTGGCGCCCGACCTCGTCGTGCGCCCGCCGTGGGTGCCGCCCGTCGCGGGCTTCTCGGGCATCGAACTCGTGGTCCCGCGCGCCGATGCATTCGGCAGCGGCGAGCACGGCTCGACGCGTGCGGCGCTCCTCAACCTGCACGCTCACTGGGACGAGCGCGCGCGCAGCTTCGCGGACGTGGGCACCGGCTCCGGCATCCTCGCCGCCTATGGCGCCGCGCGCGGCTGTCCCACGATCTCCGGCTGCGACATCGACCCCATCGCCGTGCAACGCGCGCTCGAACTGCTGCCGTGCTCGTGCATGGTGGTGGGGGGCGCGGAGGCGCTGCCTGCCGCCGCCGACTCGGTGGTGGCGAACATGACCGGCAGCGAACTCGCCTCCTCCCTCGACGCCATCCTCGCGAAGTGGAACCGCCGCGGCATCCTCGTGCTCAGCGGCATGCGCGCGCACGAGGTGGATCCCATCGTGCGCAGGCTGCCTGCCGCGCCGCTCCGCGCAATCGAGGTGGACGGCTACCACTCGGTCGTGCTCGGTCCGCTCAGCGAGCCTGGTTGCTGAGGTAGACGTCGAAGCGCACCGCGCCCGCGTCGATCGCGTGGCTCGGTCCCGGCATCAGCGGACTGAGGTCGCGGTGGCGCTTCACCACCACGCGTTCGCGCGCTGCCTGTCTCGCAGCCGCGAGGAGTTCCGCCGTGGGCGGCGTGTCGTCGCCGAGCAGCCGCAGCACCTGTGCTTCCTTCTTCACCTGTGCCTTGCCCTCTTCCTCGAACAGCGGGTCGAGGTACACGACCTGCGGGCGCGAGGCCTCGTCGAGCGAGCGCAGCACCTGCAGGGCGTCGGCATGCGCCACGCGCAGGCGGTTTGCGACGGCGCAGGCGATGGCGGCATCGGCGACCATGGCGGCAAGCGCTCCGACGCGTTCTACCGCGGTCACCGTGCAGCCGAGGCGCGCGAGCACCAGGGCATCGCGCCCGAGTCCTGCCATCGCGTCCAACACGGTGCGCGGTCCATGCGCCATGCCCACTGCGCGCGCGATCGGATCGTCCCTGCGGCAGGCGGCGATGCGCTGCGCGAACGCCCCGGTGCGGACGTCGAGCACGAGGCGCAGGCTGCCGTGTTCCGCGGGACTCGTGAGCACGAGGCGACCGAGCTCGCGGCGCAGCACCCAGTCCCGTGGATCCGGGGCATCCGTGTGCGGAATGCCCATCGATTCGAGCCATGCGCGGTCGCCTTCTGCACGGATTCCGCAGCATCGGACGCGTGTTTCAGGTGCCATGGACTCTCCGTTCTCCGTGCCCGCGCCGCACTTGCGTCGCACCCAAGGGTCCGTGCCATCGGGCGAAACAGGACATGTCCCGATCGTGGAACCCGTTGCCCCCCACCGAACGTCCCAATGCTGAGCGCAGTGCTACTCTCTCCCTGCCGAGCGCTTCCGCCACGCGGAGGCGCAAGCGGCACCTCCTGCACCTGACGTTCCAACCCCTGAGTCGACACCCATGCGGCGTTTGCATCTGAAGTTGTTCTATCTCCGGACCCGTGTGAAGCGCGAGGCGCAAGGCGTCACGGCGCGCACGCTCGGCGTCCGTCCTGCGACGATGTCCCACCTGGAGCAGGGCCGCTCGGTGCCCACGATCCAGATGCTTCATGCGTTGTGCACGCACTACGACGTGAGCCCGTCGTACCTGCTCGACGACGATCGGCCCATCGAGCCCCAGGCCCGCGACCGCTGGTCGGAGCGCGGCAACCTGATCGCCAAGGGCTCCTGGCTGGAGGTGCAGGAAGGCGCCCTCCTCACGACCAATGACGGCGTCCGCCTCGCTCCGGTGATGCACGGCGCCCGCCACTACGATGCGATGGCCCAGGCCCAGCGCATGGGCTGCGGCTCCCAGCAGGCAGCCCGCGAACTCGACTCCCAGCTCGCCCATGCGGGCAAGCAGAAGGACGGCGAGCTCGAGGAGATGCTGCAGCGCGAGCTGATGGCGCAGCGCAAGCCGCGCGCCTCGGGCAAGCGCCCGCTGCTCAAGCCCGCACCGTCTGCCTCGGTCGGCGGCCGTTCCTCGGCCCGCGAGGCCTGATCGACTTCCGACTCGTTCCTCTCCGTTCGTTCTTCCGGGGCCCGGGCTCGTTGCCCGGGCCTCTCCGTTTCCACCCCGCGCCTACGCACAACGCACACTTGACTTCTCCAACTGCATAACCGAAAAGTTGTGCAGTCATGAAGAAGCCCGAACGACTGCGTTCTGCGTCCCGTGCCCTGCTCTGGTCCCTCGCCTCCCTCGCGCCGCTCGCGGCACAGGATGCCGAGAAGGCCACCCACGCCGAGGACGCCTCGAAGCCGCGGGTGTCCTGGGAGGCGCGCGGCGACGGCTGGCTGGTCCGCCAGTACCAACTCGGCTGCCTGTCGCTCCTCAGCTACCTGCTGGTTTCCAACGGCGAGGCCGTGGTCATCGACCCGCAGCGCGACGTCGAGCACTACATCGCCGATGCCGCCGCCGAGAAGGCGACCATCCGCTCGGTGATGATCACCCATCCGCATGCCGACTTCGTCGCCGGTCACACCGAACTGCGGCATCGCACGGGCGCGACCATCCTGCTGTCGCACGCTGCCAACGCCGAGTTCCCGCACCAGCCGTTGAGGGACGGCGACAAGGTCCGCAACGGGCTCTTCACGATCGAGGCCTGGGACACGCCCGGCCACACGCCCAACGCGATGACCTTCCTCGGTTTCGTGCCCTCAGCCCCCGTCCAGCCGCAGTGGGCCTTCACCGGCGACACGCTGTTCATCGGCTCGATCGGCAGGCCCGACCTGCTGGACACGCCGCCTGCCGAACTCGCCAAGCTCTCCTATGCCTCGATCCAGCGCCTCAAGGGCCTGCCCGACGGCACCATGGTGCTGCCCGCGCACGGCGCCGGTTCGCTGTGCGGCGCGCACCTGAGCCCCGAGACCACCTCGACGATCGGCGAGCAGAAGCTCACCAACAGCTACCTGCAGATCCCCAGCGAGGCCTCGTTCATCGCCTCGGTGCTCAGCCACCAGCCGACGGC
>JBEATZ010000434.1:0-3042 GCA_041161695.1 Planctomycetota bacterium
ATGCCCTACCTGCCGGAAGGCACGGTCATGGCCGTGTCGATGCCGGACCTGAAGACCACGATGGGCGAGATGGCGCAGATGCCCATCGCCAAGATGTGGAACGAGCCCGACGTGCAGAAGTTCGTCGCGCCGCTCATGGCGATGGTGCGCGAGCAGATGGACCAGCTCATGGCGCAGGGCAAGGAGATGCATGCTTCCGGCCAGCTGCCGGTCGACCCCTCGACGATGGGCAGCATGCGCCTCGACGGCATGACCTTCGCGATCACCAAGCTGCAGATGGACGAGGGTGACTTCGGCCCGCAGCCCAACGTCGGCATGCTGATGCACATGGACTTCGGCGCCAGCGCCGAGCAGATGAAGGGTCTGCTGAGCCTCGGCATGAGCCTGATGGAGCAGCAGGCTGCCGACATGGTCGAGAAGTCCGAGGTCAAGGTCGGCGATGTGACGGTGACGAGCTGGGCCTCCAGCGGCCCGGTCGAGACGCCCATGGGCCTCAACGTCGCGATGCTGCCCACGGGCATCGTGGTCGGCACCCTCAAGGACGAGGTCGTTGCAGCGCTCGAGGCGATGCAGAAGGGCACGCCCGTGCTGACGGCGAGCGCAGCCTACGGCGAGACCACGAAGGGCCTCACCACGAACGGCGCCGAGATGCTCATGTACCTGCGCACCGACAAGGCGATGGACATCGCCATGCAGGCGATGCAGATGGCGCAGGGCATGGCGCCCGAGATGGGCATGGTCGACATGGCCGGCGTGGGGCGCGTGATGGACGCGCTGGGCCTGCGCGGCATGAAGTCGATGGGCATGACCAGCGCCTACGTCGACGGCCGCGCCGAGGACCGCACCTTCATGACCGTGCCAGCCGCGGAGCGGAAGGGCCTCATGAGCGTGAGCACCAAGCCGCTCGACATGACCTTCCTCAAGTGGGTGCCCAAGGACGTCGTGAGCGTGCGCGCCATGACCATGGAACCCATGGTCCTGCACGATGCGCTCATGGGCGCGATGACTGCCTACGACCCGCAGATGGCCGAGGCGATGATGGCCCAGATGGCGGAGATGGAGAAGCAGGTCGGCTTCTCGATGAAGGACGACCTGTTCGGCTCGATGGGTGACCAGGTGGTCTACTGGTCGATGCCGCTCGCAGGCCTGATGTCGGCCCCCGAGATGACGCTGCTCATGAGGGTGAAGGACCAGGCACGCATGCTCAAGGTCCTCGAGGCCATGGCCACCATGACCGATGGCGCCATCGAGCTGGAGAAGAGCGACAAGCGCGGCATCGAACAGTGGTCGCTGCGCATCAACGCCGATCCGTCGGCGGAGATGGAGGGCATGAACCTCTCCGAGCTGGTGAACCCGACCTTCGCCTTCAAGAACGGCTGGATGGTCATGGCGCTGTCGCCCGGCGACGTGAAGCGCGCGATGAACCGCATGGACCGCGAGGACGACCCCAAGGGCGACATCCGCGGCAACAAGGAGTTCGCTCCCTACGTGGGCAAGCTGCCGGCCAACGCCGTGTCCATGTCGTTCCTCGACTGGAAGGCCGAGTTCGAGTCGCTGTACCAGACGCTGTCGTTCGCCCTGTCGATGATCCCCGCCAGCGAGGACAACCCCATCGACACGACGCAGCTGCCCGAGGTTTCGGTGCTCACGCAGCACCTGTTCGGCTCGATGAGCTGGTCGACGGTCGACGAGAACGGCTTCCGCAGCGAGGGCACGGGTCCCTTCGGCGCCGAGATGTACATGATGCTGGTTGCGGTCGTCGGCGCGGCCACCTTCGTCGGCAACATGGGCGGATTCTGATCCCGCGGGCCCGGATGCGTCCGGATATCCTCGCCCCGCGATGACGGTGAGGATCCAGCGCCCCCTCGACGCCCTGCAGCGGCTGTGCCGCGGTGGGGCGTTGTCGTTGGCGGCCCTCGCATACGCCCTGGTGCCGCTCCGCGCCCAGGCGGTGGAGCCCGTCGCAAGCACCGACCGCGGCGCCATCGCCCTGCAGCAGGCGATCCTCGATGCCGGCGAGGACCGGCTTGCGTTGCTGGTCGCCTCGCACCCGGACGACCGCTACGTGCTGCCCGCGGCCTGGCTGCGCTTCCGCCACGGCGCGCGCGTGGCCGTGCTGCTGGCGACGCGCGGCGGCGGCGGCCAGAACAGCCGGGGCCCCGAGACCGGCGACGCCCTCGAGCGCATCCGCACCCGCGAGACCGAGGCCGGCTGCCGCGCGCTCGGCATCGCGGCGCACTACCTCAACCGCCCCGATGGCGGCTACTGCCGCACCGCGGAGGAGGCCTTCGCCGAGTGGGGGAGGGAAGACACGCTGCTCGCACTCGTGGCCGCGATCCGCAGGCTGAAGCCCGACCTCGTGCTGACCACGCACCATGCGGCGGAGGAACACGGCCACGACCTCGCGCTGGTGGAACTGCTGCCCGAGGCTCTGCGCCTCGCAGCGGACCCCGCCTTCGCACCCGCGAGTGGGATGGTGCACCAGGTGCCGCGCGCCCTCATGGGCACGCCCGACGGCACCGACACGGCGCCCTTTGCGATCCACGGGGACGAGGTCGAACCGCTGCGCGGGCTGACCTACCGGCGCCTCGCATGGAACGTGCTCGACCAGCTGCACCCGAGCGGTGGGCCGGCCGCGCCCATGGAATCGGTGCTGCCGCCGGTGAGCCGCTTCGTGCCCGTGCCGGGCTGGGAAGGGGGAGCAGGCAAGGACCTGCTCGACGGCATCCCCGGCGCGTGGCCGCCGCGCGCCGAGCTCTCCGCATCAGCTCCCGACCTGCTGGAGCAGGCGCTCGCGGCCCGCGCAGCCGTGGAGGCGGCGATCCGCGACAACGAGGACGTGCGGCCGACCCGCTGGAACCGCCGCCTCGAGGCGCTCGACCGCGTGATCCTCGCCGCGGCGCGCGTGCTGGTGGAGGTGGACACCGAACCCGGCGCCGTGGCCGTGCCCGGCGAGGAACTCGCGCTCACGCTGCGCGTGCACAACGGCAGCACGCGGCAGTTGCGGCTCGTCCGGGTGGAGGCCCTCGAAGGAGGGCTGGT
>JBEATZ010000437.1:0-5097 GCA_041161695.1 Planctomycetota bacterium
CCTTGGCCCATGGCAGCAGGTCGTGGGTGCGGATCCGTGGCTTGGCGAGGTGGTCGAGCACGAAGCGCTGCTGCGGGTGGCGCGCCGCGAGTTCCACTGCTGCCGGCAACTGGTGCGGGTAGACCAGCACGTCGTAGGCGAGGTCGAACTCCGCGAGCGCGGCGATGCCGCGCTGGAACTCCGGTTGCAGCACGAAGCGCGGGTCGGGTTCGGCCTGCACGATGTGCCGGACGCCCACGAACTTCGGGTGGCCGGCGAAGGTGCGCAGTTGGTCGCGCACGGCAGGCGAGCGCAGGTCCACCCAGCCCACGACGCCCGCGATCCAGGGGTTCGCGTCGGCCACCGCGAGCATCTGGCGGGTCTCGTCGAGCGTCTGGTCGACCTGCACGGTGATGCACGCGCCGATGCCGCAGGCGCGCAGCTGCGGCGCGAGGTCTTCCGGCCCGAAGTCGCGCCGGATCGCGGCCATGCTGTCGTCGATCCAGCCGTGGGTCGCCTTGCTGTAGCGCCAGAAGTGCTGGTGGCTGTCGATGCGCATGGCCTTGTCGCGCATCAGCCGATGCGGTGCTTCGCGACCACGCCCGCGCGCAGCTGCAGGCCCACGCCAGGCTGCTCTGGCAGCGAGTAGAAACCCTTGGTGACGTGCACGGGCTCCTCCCAGATCTCGTTGATCGACTCGTAGCAGTTCTCGACCAGCACGCAGTTGGGGGTCGCGGCGGCGAGCTGCACGTGCAGCTTCTGCTGCACGTTGGTGTGGGGGACCACCGGCAGGTTGTGGCACGCGGCGAGCGCGGCCACCTCGAGCCACTCGTCGATGCCCATGAGCTTGGTGGAGTCCGCCTGCACGTAGTGCACGGCGCCCGCGGCGATGTAGTCCCGGAACGCCTCGCGGGTGAAGATCGTCTCGCCGACGGCGATCGGGGTGGTGATCGCGTGTGCGAGCTCGGCGTGCGCCGTCACGTCCTCGGGCTTCATCGGTTCCTCGAGCCACTTCACGTTGTGGTCGGCGAGCCGCGACCCGTACTGCTTGGCCGTGGCGAGCGTCCATGCGCAGTTGACGTCGGTCATGATGTCGACGTGGTCGCCCACCGCCTTGCGCACGGTGGCGATGCGGCGCATGTCCTCGCGCGGGTCGGGGCGGCCGAGCTTCACCTTCACGGCATCGAAGCCGCGCTCGACCAGGCGGGTCGCGTCGCGCACCAGGTCGTCCTCGCTCCAGTCCAGCCAGCCGCCATCGGTGCTGTATGCCTTGACCTTGTCGCGGCAGGCGCCGAGGTACTTCCACAGCGGCAGGTTGGCCTGTTTGCAGGCGAGGTCCCACAGCGCGTAGTCGACGGCAGCGAGGCCCACGCGGGCGGCGCCCACGCGGCCCACGAAGTGGTTGGCGAAGAAGCAGCGCCGCAGCAGGTCCTTGCGCAGCGTCACGTCGCCGCCCTTCAGCACGGGCGCGTAGTTCTCGTCGACCATCACCTGGGCTGCGCGCAAGCCCGTCGTGTAGCTCCAGTTCATCCCGTAGCCGGTGAGGCCGGCATCGGTGTGCAGGATCACCTGCAGGAACTCCACGTCGTCGACGCGGCTCTGGCTGTCGGTGATCGTGCGCTGCTGGAGCGGCACACGGAGCAGGACGGTCTCGACCTTGGTGATGCGCATGGCGCGGATGGAACGGATCGCGCGCGCAGCGGGCAAGGGAGCAGGGGCCAATCCGTGCGCCCCTCAGTCCTGGTGGAAGACCTCTTCCATCTCGGCCCACCAAGCACCCGGCTGCCGCCGTGGGTGGGGCAGTTGCATCGCCTCCATCAGGTCCCACCACTCCCGCATGCGCGGGGCCGCAGCCAGCGTGCGCAACCGCTGTTCGTACTCCGCTTCGGGGCCGTGGTACTCGTAGTAGCCGAACAGTTGTCCGTCGAAGTGGTAGATCGAGTAGTTGCGGATCCCGGCGGCCCGGATCGCTGCCTCGATCTCGGGCCAGATGCGCGCGTGGTGGCGCCGGTACTCGTCGAGGCTCTCGGGCCGCAGTCCGAGCGCCTGCCCGTGCCGCCTCATCGCGCGGGGCTCCAAGCCACGGCGCGCTGCCGCTGGCGGCCCATGCCCGCGATGCCCAGTTCGATCACGTCGCCCGGCTTCACGTACTCGGGGGGCTTGCAGCCGAGCCCCACGCCCGCGGGCGTGCCGGTGGTGATGCAGTCGCCGGGTTCGAGCGTCATGCAGTGGCTCAGGTAGCTCACGAGGTGGGCGACCCCGAACACCATCTGCCGCGTGTTGGACTGCTGCCGCATCCTGCCGTTCACCGACAGCCACAGGTCGAGGTCCTGGCAGTCCCTGACCTGCGCGCGCGGGACGAACAGCGGGCCGATGGGGGCGAAGGTGTCGAAGCTCTTGCCCTTCACCCACTGGCCGCCGCGCTCGAGCTGCCAGTGCCGCTCGCTGTAGTCGTTGTGCACCGCGTAGCCGGCCACGTGGTCCATGGCCTGCGCCTCGTCGACGTACCGGCAGGTCCTGCCGATGACGACCAGCAACTCGACCTCCCAGTCGGTCTTCTCCGAGCCCTTCGGGATCACGAGGTCGTCGTTGGGGCCGCACACGGCCGTGGTGGCCTTGAAGAACACCACCGGTTCGGCGGGGATCTGGGCGCCGGTCTCGGCCGCATGGTCGCGGTAGTTGAGCCCGATGCAGATGAGCTTGCCCGGGCGCTGGACGCAGGAACCAAGGCGCGCGCCCTCCGGCACCGCCGGCAGGTCCCTGCCATGGCGCTCGAGCCAAGCTGCGAGCCGCTGCATGCCGTCGCCGGCGAAGAACGAGGGGCCGAAGTCCTCGCCGAAGGAGGACACGTCGAGGCGAACGCCCGCCGCCGTCTGCACGGCAGGGCGTTCGGAGCCGGGAGCACCGAAGCGGAGCAACTGCATGGAGCGCATGCTGCCCGCGACGCGGTCAGAAGACCAGCTTGCCGCCGTCGAGGGGCACCGCGAGCCCGGTGAGGAAGGAGGACTCGGGGCTGCACAGGAACAGCACCAGGTCGGCGACCTCCTGCGGGGTCCCCATGCGGCCCATCGGCTGCCAGGCGGCCAGCTTGGCGTGCACCTCGGCCTCGCGGCCGGGGTAGTTCTTGGCCAGGTAGGAGTCGACGAAGGGCGTGTGCACGCGCGCCGGGCACACGCAGTTGCAGCGGATGTTGTCCTTCAGGAAGTCGATGGCCACCGACTTGGTCATGGTGAAGACGGCGCCCTTGGTCATCGAGTAGGCGAAGCGTTCGGCGACGCCGATGAGGCTGGCGATGGAGGCGAGGTTGCAGATCACGCCGCCGCCGCGCGCGCGCAGCAGCGGGATCGCGTGCTTCGTGGCGTGGAACACGCCCTTCACGTTCACGCCGTAGAGCCGGTCGAGGTCGGACTCGCTCGTGGACTCGATGGTGCCCACGTGCCCGATGCCCGCGTTGTTGACGAGGATGTCGAGGCCGCCGAACGCGGCGACCGCGGCTGCCAGCGCCTGCTGTACCCCGCCATCGCTGGTCACGTCGCAGGCAACGTGCATGGCCTGGTGCCCGGCTGCCGTGAGTTCGGCTGCGACCTCGCGACCGGCCATGGCGTCGATCTCGAGGATGGCCACGGCCGCGCCCTGCTGGGCGAAGCGACGGGCGATGGCGGCACCGATGCCGGAACCGGCGCCGGTGATCGCCGCGACCCTGCCATCGAGTCGGAACGGCGCGGGAGGAGTCTGGGTCATCGCTGGTTCTCCGGGCGGCCCTGCACCCAGGTGAGGTTGCGGATGGGGGCGAGGATCTGCTGCACCTCGTGCAGCAGGGTGGGTTCGGGCGGCTGTTCGATCGCGCGCAGGTTGGCGTCGAGTTCCACGGTGCTGGCGGTGCCGCAGAAGGTGCTGGCGATGCGGGGATCCCGGGTCGCCACCTGCATCGACAGGGTCGCTGGGTTCACGCCGTGGGCGAGGCAGTGTTGCACGGCGCGCAGGCAGTGCTCGCGGACGACCGGTGGGGCCGGGTGCCATGCCGGCGGGCCGTGCGGGGACAACAGCCCCATGCCCGTGGGCGACGCGCAGAGCACGCCGATGCCCTCGCGTGCGAGGTCGGTGGCGAGGCCGAGCAGCGTGTCGTCGAACAGGGTGTTGTGGCAGTAGCTGAGCACCACGTCGAGTCGCGCGCCGGCGGCGACCGCCCGGCGGAAGATCGCGAGCGGCAGTCCCGTGATGCCCACGAACCGCACCTTGCCGCTGCGCTTCAGCTCGTGCAGGGTCGCCACCGACTCGTCGAGGATCCGGTCGAGGTCGCCGAACTCCACGTCGTGCAACTGGAAGACGTCGACGTGGTCCGTGCGCAACCGCTGGAGGCTCTCGTCCAGCGAGCGACGGATGCGCCCCGGCGAGAAGTCGAAGGCATCCACGTCGTAGCGGCCGCACTTGGTGGCCATCAGGTACCGATCGCGGGGCACGTCCTGCAACGCGCGGCCCAGCACCGATTCCGCCCGCGTGGAGCCGTAGTAGGGCGAGCAGTCGAACAGGTTGATGCCGCGGTCGAGGGCGAGGTGGACCGATCGCACGGCTTCGGCTTCGTCCACCGGGCCGTAGATGCCACCGAGGTTGGCCGCGCCGTAGCCGAGGATCGAGACGCGGAGGCCGGTGTTGCCGAGGTTGCGGTACTGCACGGGAGTCAGCGGGAGCCCCGCCCACTCTCCGTCACTTGCGCGGCACGGGCAACAGGCAGCCGACCACTTCCGTCTTGGCTGGCAGGGGTTTGCGCCCCTGCCGCACGGCATCGACGGCGTTCACGAGGTCCTGGGTCGAGGCGTTGCGCTTGGTGCCGAGTTCGCCCCATGCGTCGTCGATGCGCCCCTGGTACTGTGTGCCCTTGGCCGTGAGCACCACGGCTTCCGGGGTGGCGCGCACCTTGAGTGCCGAGGCAAGGTCCTGGCGCGGGTCATTGAGCACGGGATTCGGCAGGCTGTACATGTCCGCGTGCTGGCGGGCCAAGGCCACGGTCGTGTCCGGCTCGACGTGCACGACGAACAACTGCACGTTGGAACCGAGCCACTCCTCGGACAACTCGCGCAACAGAGGCGCATAGCTGTTGGCGATCGGACAGTCCGTCGT
>JBEATZ010000484.1:0-20279 GCA_041161695.1 Planctomycetota bacterium
GCGGCGCGAGCTTCACGAACAGCTGGCGGCTCGGCTTCAGCTCCGGCGCGGCGCCGGAGTAGATCGACCGCGGGTTCTTCAGCTCGGTGGCCGGGTAGGTGGCGCCGCAGGCCTCGCAGGAGTCACCGTACTGGTCGACGGCGCTGCACCGCGGGCAGGTGCCCTTGACGAAGCGGTCGGCGAGGAACGCCTGCTGCACGGGGTCGTAGAGGCGCGCGACCTCGCGTTCCTCGACGAGTCCGCGCTCGCGCAAGGCCGCCCAGATCGCGTGGCACTGGGCGCGGTTCGCCTCGCTGTTGGTCGACCCGTAGTGGTCGAAGCCGATGCCGAAGGCCGCGAAGTCGCGCTGGTGGGCGGCGCTCATCTCGGCGATGAGCTGCTCGGGGGTTCGGCCCTCCTGGCGCGCCCGGATCATGATGGCCGTGCCGTGGGTGTCGTCCGCGCAGAGGTAGGCGACCCGGTTGCCGCGCAGCCGCTGGAACCGGACCCAGATGTCGGTCTGGATGTACTCGACCAGGTGCCCGAGGTGGATCGGGCCGTTTGCGTAGGGCAGGGCGCTGGTGACGAGGATCTGCCGGGACATGGGTGGAGCAGGCTAGGGCGCGGGCGGGCCGCTGTCGAAGCTCATTGTGGGGGCCATGGCACCGGTGCCTCCGCCGGGCGGCACCAGGGTCGAAACACGGCGCCGCATCCGGCGTTGCCCCACGGGCGGATCCGCTGCGGCGGTTCCTTCCCCTGCGCCTTTTGCGGGCCTATCCTGTCCGCCCTTCCAAGAGCCCCGAGACCATGAGCGATCCCTACAAGGCACTCGATTACCTGAACGTCGACTCCCTCTACACCGAGGAGGAGCGGATGGTGCGCGACACCGTCCGCGCATGGGTCTCCGACCGGTTCATGCCGGTGATCGAGCACCACAACCGCGAGGGCACGTTCCCCAAGGAGCTCATCCCCGAACTGGGCGAGCTGGGCGTCTACGGCGCCAGCCTCGAGGGCTACGGCTGCGCGGGCCTGTCTCCGATCGCCTCCGGCCTCATCTGCCAGGAGCTCGAGCGCGGTGACTCCGGCCTGCGTTCCTTCGTCTCGGTGCAGGGCTCGCTGTGCATGTTCCCCATCCACGCGTGGGGCACCGAGGCGCAGAAGCAGAAGTACCTGCCGAAGATGGCGAAGGGCGAGCTGATCGGCTGCTTCGGCCTGACCGAGGCGGACTTCGGCTCCAACCCGGGCGGCATGCTCACCCGCGCCGTCAAGGACGGCGACTCCTACGTCCTCAACGGCTCCAAGTACTGGATCACCAACGGTTCGACCGCCGACGTGGCGATCGTGTGGGCCAAGTGCGAGGGCACCTTCAAGGGCTTCCTGGTCGACAAGGGCACGAAGGGTTTCTCGGCCAAGCAGATCAAGAACAAGTTCTCGCTGCGCGCCTCGGACACCAGTGAGCTCGTGCTCGAGGACGTGCGCATCCCCGCCTCCAACCTGCTGCCCGGCGTCGAGGGCCTCAAGGGCCCGCTCGGCTGCCTGACGCAGGCGCGCTTCGGCATCGCCTTCGGCGCCATCGGCGCAGCGCAGGCCGTCTACGACGAGGCCTGCCGCTACGCGAAGATGCGCATCCAGTTCGACAAGCCCATCGCCAGGTTCCAGCTGGTGCAGAACAAGCTGGTCTGGATGGCCAACGAGATCACCAAGGCCCAGCTGATGACCTGGCGCCTCGGCAAGATGAAGGAAGACGGCTCGATGAAGCACTTCCACGTCTCGATGGCCAAGCGCAACAGCTGCTGGATGGCCCTCGAGTGCACGCGCCTCGCCCGCGACATCCTGGGCGCGAACGGCATCACCGACGAGTACCAGACGATGCGCCACATGTGCAACCTGGAGTCGGTCATCACGTACGAGGGCACGCACGACATCCACGGCCTGATCATCGGCCGCGAGCTGACGGGCGAGGACGCGATCCTCTGATCGTGCCCGACCGCCTCGAGGGGCGCGCGACCGCCATTGCCCGCGGTTTCGTCGACGACGCCTCCGGGCCCGCGACACTGCGCGCCCGCGTGGCGCTGCTGCGCACCCATCGGCCCGAACTGCGCCGCGTGCTCGACGTGGGCTGCGGCCCCGGCGCCCTCCTCGCGCAGCTGCGCAGCGAGGGCATCGAGGCGCGCGGCATCGATGCCGATGCCGAGGCCGTGCGGGTTGCCACGGCAGCAGGCTGCAGCGTCCACCGCGGGGACGCCTCGGCGATCCTCGAGGCCATGGCGCGCGAAGGGCTGCGCTTCGATGCCGTGGTGCTCGCGCACCTCGTGGAACACCTCGACCCCGAGCGCGCCCTGGCCCTGTTCGAACGCATCCATGCCGTGCTCGCGCCCGCGGGCCTGTTGCTGGTGGCGACCCCCGACGTGCGCAACCACATCGTGCTGTCCGAGCTGTTCTGGCTCGACCCCACGCACGTGCGGCCCTACCCGGCGCGCCTCCTCGAACGGATGGGGGAGGCCACGGGCTTCGCGTGCGTCACGTCGCTGCGCGACCCGACCACGAAGCCGCGCCGCGCCTGGTGGCGCCGGCCGCTCGCATGGCTGCGCAGCGCGATCGGCGGCGTCGACAAGTCGGGGCCGCAGGACCTCGTCGTGGTGCTGCGCCGGCGCTGACCCGGATCAGCGCGGCTTCGAGACGTGGTACTGCACCGCGGCCGCGATGAAGTCGCGGAACAGCGGGTGCGGCTTCAGGGGCGCCGTCTTGAACTCGGGGTGGAACTGCACGCCCACGAACCACGGGTGGTCCTTGATCTCGACGATCTCGACGAGGTCGAGCTGCGGGTTGGTGCCGGCCATGACGAGGCCTGCTTCCTGCAGGCGGGTGCGGTAGGCGTTGTTGAGTTCGAAGCGGTGGCGGTGGCGCTCGCGGATGTCGCGCACGGCGTAGGCCTTCAGCGACCGGGTGCCCTCCGCCAGCGTGCAGTCGAAGGCGCCGAGGCGCATCGTGCCGCCCTTGTCGTTGACCTTCTTCTGCTCCTCCATGAGCGCGATGACCGGGTTCTTGGCCGTGGGGTCGTACTCGGTGGTGGTGGCATCGGTGATGCCGCACACGTTGCGCGCGTACTCGACCACCGCTGCCTGCATGCCGTAGCAGATGCCGAAGAACGGGATCTTGTGGGTGCGGGCGTGGCGGATGCTGGCGATCTTGCCCTCGAACCCGCGCTCACCGAAGCCGCCCGGGACGAGGATGCCGTCGACGCCCGCCAGCAGCTGCTCCGCGCCCTCGGTCGCGATGCGCTCGGCACTCACCTTGCGCAGCACGATCTTGGCGTGGTTGGCGATGCCCGCGTGGTTGAGCGACTCGTAGATCGACTTGTAGGCATCGTGCAGTTCGATGTACTTGCCCGCGACCGCGATCTCGATCGTGTGCTTGGGGCTGCGCACCACCTCCAGCATCGCCTCCCAGTCGCTCACGTCGGCCTTGCGCTTGGGCGTGAGCTGCAGGTGGTCGAGGATGCGGCGGTCGAGGCCCGAATGCATGAGCATCAGCGGCACCTGGTAGATCGAGAAGTCGACGTCGCGTTCCTCGATCACGGCCTCCGGGCGCACGTTGCAGAACAGCGAGATCTTGCGCGCCATGTCCGGGTCCATGGGCTTCTCGGTGCGGCACACGAGGGCGTGCGGCTGGATGCCGATCTCGCGCAGCTTGCCGACCGACTGCTGGGTGGGCTTCGTCTTGAGTTCGCCCGACGCGCGCAGGAACGGCAGCAGCGTCAGGTGGATGAACATGCAGTCGTTGGCCCCGTGCTCGAGGCTGAACTGGCGGATGGCCTCGAGGAAGGGAAGGCTCTCGATGTCGCCGACGGTGCCGCCGATCTCGGTGATGGCCACGTCGGGTGCGGGCTGGCCCGCGTCTGGCGCCGCGCCGGCTGCGATGGCCATCTTGATCTCGTCGGTGATGTGCGGGATCACCTGCACCGTGTGGCCGAGGTAGTCGCCGCGCCGCTCCTTCTGGATCACCGACTTGTAGATCTTGCCGGTGGTGTAGTTGGAGTCCTTGTTGATGCGCGCGTGGGTGAAGCGCTCGTAGTGGCCGAGGTCGAGGTCCGCCTCGATGCCGTCGTCGGTCACGTACACCTCGCCGTGCTGGAACGGCGACATGGTGCCGGGGTCCACGTTGATGTAGGGGTCGAGCTTCTGCATCGACACCTTCAGGCCATGACGTTCGAGGATCCAGCCGATGGAGGCGGAGGTGAGGCCCTTGCCGAGCGAGGACACCACGCCGCCGGTGACGAAGATGAACTTGGTCATGACTTCAACCGCCGCAGGAATGCATCGTAGTCCGCACGCGTTTCGATGCCCCACGGACAGCCGCGGGCGTCGAGCACGTGCATGGGAATGTCGTTCTCGAGGAAGCGCAGTTGCTCGAGGCTCTCGGCCTCGGCAAGTCCGCTGCTCGGAAGGTCGGGCACGCGCAGCAACACGTCGCGCGTGAACCCGTACACGCCGATGTGGCGGCGCACGGGGAACGTGCCTTCCTTGACGTAGGGGATCGTCGCGCGGCTGAAGTACAGCGCCTTGCCGTTGAGGCCGCGCACGACCTTCACCACGTTGGGGTTCGCCAGCGCCTCGGGATCCGTGAGCCCCACGCACAGCGTGTTGCACATGGCCTGGCCGCGCAGCAGCTGGTCGACGAGGGCCTCGAGGTCGCGCGGGTCGACCTCGGGCCAGTCGCCCTGGATGTCGAGCACCGCCTTGCACGGCACCGCGCGCACGGCCTCGGCGCAGCGCTCGCTGCCGGTGCGGGCCTCAGGACTGGTGCGCAGCACCAGCAGGCCGTCCTTGTGGGCGATCTCCGCGACCCGGTCGTCGTCGGTGGCGACCGCGACGCGGTCGATGTTGGCGCACTTGCGGGCCTGGTCGCAGGTGTGCAGGAACAGCGGTTTGCCGGACTCGGTGAGCAGGGCCTTGCCGGGCAGGCGCTGCGAACCGACGCGGACCGGGATGATCGCGAGGGCCTGGACGTTCGCCGGGGCCGCGCTCACCGCTTGGCTCCCTGCTGGGTCCAGCGCTCGCGGGCGACCTGGCCGCTGGCCTCGAGCCGCGCCTTCTCCTCGACCAGGTCGAACTTGTCCCAGTTGCGCGAGTGGAAGGCCGTGGCCGCGTTGTACATGGCGAGGAAGTAGGCCCGCGCCTGGTCGAATGCCTGCACGGCCTCGAGGCCGTCCTCCTTCAGCGGGCCGCGCGACCAGACCATCTTCTTGCCGGCCTGTTCCACCACGAGCAGTTCGCGCGCCGAGGCGGTGGCCACCGGCCCGGTGCGCTGGAACATGCCGGCCTGCGCCAGCATGTCGAGCAGCAGTTGCAACCGCGCGTCGTCCACGACCTTCGTGCCGAGGTCGCTCTTCGGGTCCTTGTAGACCGTCTCCTTGGTGCCGCTGGACGCGTTCTGCAGGGAGAGGGTGCGGCTGTCGCTGATCTCGGTGAAGCTGATCCGCACGCGCTCGCCCTCGACGACGGTCACCACGCGAGGCAGGTCGGGACCGGATGCGCACTGGCAGCAAAGCAGCAGCACGGCCGCGCCGGCGGCGCGGGACAGGACGCGAGGGAGGGAGGGCACGACCGCGCCGAGTCTAGGAACCGATCCGGCGAGATCCAAGCAGCAGGAATCCCCCTGCTGGCGCGGCAATCGGCGCTGCGCAACCGGCGCACGATCCCCGACCTTGCGCGGACGGGGGACTGGAATGTCCGCGCTCCTCGTATAGCATCCTCCCGGTGTGCAGCGGGTGCTGGCGGGCGGCCAGTCGCGTTGCATCCACACCCTCGGGCACGGTCAGTCCCGGTGGTGTCGTCCGAGAGCGGTGGGACCCATGCGGCGCGAATGTCTGCCCGCATCGCCCTGCTCCGGACACGTCTGTCTGGGAGGGATTCATGAAGCAGAGCGAGAAGATCCTGGTCTATTCGGTCACCGGTTTCCTGGTCGCGATCCTCGGGATCGCGGTTCTGTTCGGCAAGGAACCCACGCGCACGGTCACGAGCCCCAGCACGGGAAGCAACTCGAACGTGCAGGAACTCGGCGCGCTGATCGCGCAGGCGGATGCCAACGCATCCAAGCCCGCGGTGGAGCCCGCGCCGCAGGTGACGACCCCGCCCGCCGCGCCGGAACCGATCGTCCAGCCGCTGGCGATCCCGGCGCCGATCCCGGTGCCGCCCCCGAGCGCCGCTGACGAACTGCGCAGTGCGCTCGGCTACAGCCGCATCGAGCGCCAGTACCGCGTCGTGCGTGCCAAGTCCGGCGACACGCTGGGCAAGCTCGTGCAGAACTGGTGCGGTTCCACCGATCCCTACCTCGAGATGGCGCGCGGCCTCAACGAGGAGATGACGATGCTCCAGGCCGGCCAGGAAGTGTGGCTGCCGCTCGTCGACGACGAGACGGTGCTCGCCGCATGGCAGGTCCGCAACCCCAAGAAGGTCGAGACCGCGCCGGCGCCGGAGACGACGGGTGCGTCGAGCGGCGCAGCCCTCGCTTCCGCCTCCGGCGGCAACACGGCCGTGATCCCCAGCCCTGCGGCCGTCCCCGCGGCCCCTGCCGGCGAGATCGCAGCGCCCGCCATCGCCTCGCGCAGCTACAAGATCCAGACCGGCGACATGCTGTGGCGCATCGCCGAGAAGGAAGCAGGCAAGGAAGGCGCTGCCGCCTTCGTGAAGCAGGTCCGCAAGCTCAATCCCGAGCTCAACATCGACCGCCTGCGCGTGGGCCAGACCATCAAGATCCCCGCCAAGCAGCCGCAGTGACCGGGACCGACCGCGAGCCCATTGCCGCGGTCGCAGCCGAGGCGGCGACCCCGGCGCAGGCCGACCTGATGGTCGCCTTGCTGCGCGCCGAGGGGATTCCGGCCACGGTCGAGGGCGCTGCGCTCGCCGACGAGGTGGCGATCTCCCGACGCGCCATGCACCTCACCGGCCTGAAGGTCTTCGTGCCGAGCGACTTGCTGGAGCATGCGCGCGCCGTGCTCGCGCCCACCGACCTGGGCGAGGACGAACTCGTCGCACAGGCGCTCGCCGCGGCTCCCGAGGCGGGCTGCATTCCGGGCGAAGCGCGCTCGTCCCTCGGGTCGCTGCCCGGTCCGCGCGCGGTGCGGCGCACGAGCATGCTGTTGCTGCTGCCCTTCCTGCTCCCGGTGCTGGCGATGGCCCTCGTCGCGTTCACGGGGCTGGTGCGCTTCCTCGGCAGCTGAGGCAGGGCCCGCGCTCAGCGCAGGCCGTGGCGGTCGAGCTTCTTGTAGAGGTTGCTGCGCATCAACTGGATGCGCTCGGCGGTGCGCTTGATGTTGCCCTCGTTCTCGTCGAGCTTCCGCCGCAGGAACTCGCGTTCCGTGGCATCGTGGAACTCGTCGATGGTCTCGTACGCGAACCAGTCGCGTCCGCCTTCCTGCACGGCCGGTGCAGCGGCCGGCTGCACGATGCGGCGGATGTCTTCGACGCCCACCTCGCTGCCCTCGCACAGCACGGATGCGGCTTCGAGGGCATTGCGCAGCTGGCGCACGTTGCCGGGCCACGGCTGTTGCTTCATCCACTCGAGCGCGCCGAGCGCGAGGCGCTTCTGCGGCAGTCCGTTGCGCCGGCATGCCGCGGCGAGGAAGTGGGGGCCGAGGTCTTCGAGGTCCTCGGGGCGCTCGCGGAGCGGCGGCAGGTGGATCGGCACCACGTGCAGGCGCCAGTACAGGTCCTCGCGGAAGCGCTTGTCCGCGACCATGGCCCGGAGGTCCTGGTTGGTGGCCGCCACCACCCGCACGTCGACCCGCACGGGGGTGCTGCTGCCGATGCGCTGGACGGTGTGATCCTGCAGGGTCCGCAGCAGCTTGGCCTGCATGGCGAGCGGCATGTCGCCCACCTCGTCGAGGAACAGCGTCCCACCGTCGGCCTGCTCGAAGTGCCCGGCGCGCCCGGTGGCGGCGCCGGTGAAGGCCCCCTTCTCGTGGCCGAACAACTCGCTCTCGACCAGTTCCTCGGGGATGGCCGCACAGTTGAGGGCCACGAACGGCCCCCGGTGCCGCGGCCCCAGCAGGTGGATCTGGCGGGCCGCCAGTTCCTTGCCGGTGCCGTTCTCCCCGGTGACCAGCACCTGGGCCTCGGTGGGGGCGATGCGCTGCAGCGCGGCGCGCACCTGGGCGATGGCGTTGCTGCGGCCGAGCAACTGGTACTCGGCGGCGAGCGCCTGCTTCAGCTGGGCGTTCTCCTGCTGCAAGCCCAGTGCTCGCAACGCGTTGCGGATGGAGAGCACCAGGCGGTCGCCCTGGAAGGGTTTCTGCAGGAAGTCCCAGGCGCCCTTCTTCACGGCCTGCACCGCGGTGTCGATGTCGCCGTGCCCGGACATCATCAGCACGGGGATCCCGGGCCGCAGCTGCCGGATCCGTTCCAGTGCCTCGAGGCCATCCATCCCCGGCATCTTCACGTCCAGCAGCACGAGGTCGACGGCGGGGTCTGCCTGCACTGCCTGCACGGCGGACGGACCGTCCGCGGCCTGGGTGGTGGCGAAGCCCTCGTAGCCCAGCGCAAACGCGAGTTCCTCGCGCACGGGGGCCTGGTCGTCGACGATCAGGATGCGAGGGGCTTGGGCCATGGCGCGGATCCTACCGGTCCACGGGCCCCCGCCGCTGTGTCCTTGATCCCTCCCCGGCTGCCCCTAGCATGCGCCACTCCCCCGGGCCTGCCGGTCCGGCGGGGCGTCTCGCGCGGGCTGCAATGCTCTCTCCCCTCTCCCGCGCGACACGGCAGCACCAACCTCCCTCCCGCAACTGCATCCCTCTCGCATGGAGTCCGGTTTCATGGCTCACCTGTTCGGCAAGTCCCTGTTGGCATCCGTGGTCGCCCTGGTCGTCGGTGGCGCGACGCTGGCCCAGGATCCTTTCCAGGAAGGCGTCACCCTGCTGCGCCTCGGCCAGAAGGAAGAAGCGCTCGCCAAGTTCGAGGAGGTGCTCTCCTCCGATCCCTCGGACGAGGCCGCCATCGAGATCTACCGTTCGGTGGACGGTGACGTGTGGGTGATGCTGCTGTCGACGGAAGGCGGCATCCGCGAGATCGCGCAGAAGCTGCTGATCCGCGCGCGCCTCGGCAAGCCCGAGCGCGCCCGCGACGAGGCCGCGATCGAGGCGCTGGCCGCCGCTGCATGCGCGCGCGAGGGCTCGTACGAGTCGCGCCGCGACGCGATCCGCAAGCTGGCCGAGAGCCACGGCGAGTTCGCGGTGCCCGCGCTGGTGAAGCGCCTTGCCGATGCGGACGACGCCGTCGGCCAGGTGAACGCGATCTACGCCCTGCGCCAGATCGGCAAGCCTGCCGTGCTGCCGCTCGCCACTGCTCTGCGCAGCAGCAGCGTGCAGGTGCGCCTCAACGCCGCGAAGGCCCTCACCGAGATCGGTGATGCCCGCGCGCTGCCCGCCATGGCGTGGCTCGCCCAGTCGGAGAGTCAGGATGCCGCGCGCCAGGTCGGCGCGAGCTTTGTGCAGAAGCACGGCGGCAAGGGCTCGGCCTCGCAGCTGTTTGCCGCGCAGGCCAAGGACTTCCTCGGTGGCGCCATCGCCCCTGCGGACCAGTCCGACGTGGTCTGGGACATCGCCGGTGACGCGCTCGTCGCCCGCGACGTGCCCGCAGGTCTCTACAGCCATGAACTGGCTCGCGCAGCCGCCCACCTGGCCGTGGTGTGCGACCCTGCCAGCATGGACGCCCGCAAGCTGCTGGTGGAGTGCAACCTCGCCGAGGCCAAGGCCATCGAGGGCGACGACGCACTCGCGCTGGAGTGCAGGCTGCACGCCCTCGCCGCGGGTTCGCCTGCCATCCTCGCGGCCCTCGACGCCACCGTCGAAGGCGGCATGGGCACGGTCGATCCGGGCGCCATCGAGGGCCTCGCGAAGGCCGAGAACCAGGACGCTGCCGCCATCCAGGAACTGGTGAAGAGCCTCGGTTCCACCGACGGTCGCATCAGCTACGCCGCCGCCACGGCCCTCGTGGCCCTCGGCAACGGCAAGGACACCGCGGCGCTGCCGAAGGTCGTCGACACCCTGTCGATGGCCGTGGCCGAGGAGTCGGTGCGCCTGATCCAGGTCATCGACGGTGGCGCCGACACCGCCCGTGCAGCGGAAGAGGCCGCCAAGCGCCGCGGCAACCGCGTGTGGATCGACACCACGGCGCGCGCAGGCATCCCCGCCCTGCTGCGCAACCCGGGCCTCGACGTGCTCGTCATCAACGAGATCCTGTCGGACGGCAAGACCGAGGACGTGATCGGCATCGTCCGCAAGGACGGCCGCATGGACCACGTGAAGGTCCTGGTGGTCGCCAAGAATCCCGAGGATGCAGCAACGCGCTTCGGCGACACGATCCAGGGCACCCTGCCCACCGGCCTGACCGGTGAGGCGCTGCACACCGCGATCGTCGCGGCACTGGAAGGCCAGCCCGCGAAGCCGCGCAACGAGCGCGCCGAGGCGCTTGCGAAGTCCGCGAGCGAAGGGCTGCTCGCCCTCGCCGTCGGCAACGCCAGCATCTCCGGCGCCCTTGCCAGCCTCGCTGCACAACTCGACCGCAGCGATGCGGTGGCGGTTCCCGCCGCCAAGGCGCTGGCCCTCGCGGGCACGGTGCAGCAGCTCGGTGCCCTGACCGCCGCCCTCACCGGCGCCGGCAGCAACGAACTCAAGGCAGCGGTTGCCGGAGCCATCGGCAACGTCCTCGGTCGCACCAAGGATGTGCCCGTCGCCACGATCGAGGCCCTGACCGAGGTCGTGCGCAGCGATGCCGACGCGTCGATCCGCCTCGCGGCGGCCGGCGCCCTTGGCAAGGCCAACCTGGATCCCCACGCGAAGCTGGCGCTCCTGATGGCCCTGCGTGCCCCCAAGAAGGCGGCCGCGGAGTCCTCCTCGGATTGAGTTGCACCCCCGCGCCTGCCGATCTTCCAGTGGCGGCGCGAGGGTCCCTTGGCTAACCTCTTCGCCCCCGAGCCTGAGTAGCTCAGCGGTAGAGCACCGCTTTCGTAAAGCGGTGGTCGTGGGTTCGATTCCCACCTCAGGCTCCAACTTCGCCCCCCTGCTGCCGCAGGTGCCGGCAGCGCCCGTATCGCACGACACGCCATGTCGAACCCCATCCTCCGCTGGTCTGTCCTGCTTGGACTCGCCCTGTCCGCCGCCTGCGACGGGCTGCCGCCGCCGGTCTCCTGGCTGCGCTTCACGCCGCAGGACATGACCGGTTGGTCGATGGATGCGGACGGCAGGGTGGTGACGCAGTGCGGCCCCGCGGTGATCCGCATCGACCTCTCGAAGCGCGAGACGCGCATCGAGATGGAGATCGAGAACCGCGCCGACAAGCCGTTGCTGCTCCGCGCGGGCTCGCAGACGGCATCGCCCACGGGCGCCATCGGCGAGGTCTGGCGCCGCCCGCTCGGCGGCGGCCGCGGCGAGGACGTCCCGGACGCGGTGCCCTACCTGTCGCGGCAGGGTCTCGAACTCGAGAACGGCTGGCGCGCGATCTTCTACCTCGACAGCCCGCTGGGTCGCGACCTCGTGCTCGGCCAGCAGCTCGTCTTCGAGGTCGAGGTCGAGCAGCCCGAGACCAAGACCGTGGACCGCGTGCAGCTGCCGCTGGTGGCCACGAACACGGCCCAGCCCGGCACCCGTCGCTGAGCCCGTCGCCGCAGCCGGACCCGCTCAGGGTGTCGCCGCGTCGCCACTGCGCGTGCGACGCAGGGCGCGCTTGAAGGCATGGTGGCGCATCGCCACCCAGCGATAGGGGCGGAAGCGCGCCTTGAGGGCCTCGTGCGCGCGATGCTTCACCGGCAGGTCGATGAGGGCGAGTCCCAGCACCAGGAACAGCAGGCCCTGCATCACCGGCACGAACAGGCCGACGATCCCGAACAGCACGAGCACGACCCCGCCGACGTTGCGGAGCAGCCGCTTGAGCGGTGGATGGGCGTGCGGTTTCGGCATCGGGACGGTGCTGCAGTATGGTTGCGGCCGGACTCATAGGCCATTTCCAGATGCTCGCACTCACGTGGCTGCAGGACGTGCCGGGGGAGGCTGCGTGGCAGTGGCCAGCCCTCGTGCTCGCCATCCTCGGCGAGGCGCTGGGGGTCGTGTTCGTCGCCCGGGTGCTCATCCGCGGCGGTTCGCCCCCGAGCACCCTGCTCTGGATGGTGGTGATCCTCGCCGCGCCCTGGATCGGCCTGCTGCTCTACTACCTCTTCCCGCGGCGGTTGCAGATGCGGCGCCTGCGCCGCCGGCAGGACCGGCTTGCGTGGATCGAGGAGGAACTGGATCGCCTCCGTCCTGCCGAGTCCGAGGTGCACCACGGCGACCCGCTCGTGCGCCTGCTGCACCGCATCGACGGCGATGCCGTGCACGAGGGCAACCGGGTCAACTGGATTGCGGGCGGCACCGAGTTCTTCGAGGAGGCGCTGCGCGCCATCGCGCACGCGCAACACTTCGTCCACCTCGAGGTCTACATCCTGAGGCACGACGAGGCCGGCAGGCTGCTGCTGGACGCGCTGGCCGAGGCCGCGCGCCGGGGCATCGAAGTGCGGCTGCTCTACGACTCGTTCGGCAGCTTCGGGCTCGCCGGCGCGAGCCTGTCCGACCTCGTGGCTGCCGGCGGCGAGGTGGAGGCGTACCTGCCGCTGCTGTGGCGGCGGCGCCCCTTCACCCTCAACCTCCGCAACCACCGCAAGCTGCTCGTGGTCGACGGGACCCACGCATTCCTCGGCGGCAGGAACATCGGCAACGAGTACGCGACCGATCGCCTCGGCCGCACGCAGCAGTGGCTCGATGCGATGCTGCACGTCGAGGGGCCCGTCGTGCCGAGGCTGCACCGCGTGTTCGTGGAGGACTGGTACAACGCGTGCAGCCGCGACCTGGCGCAGGAACGCTACTTCCCGGTCGTCCCGCCCGTGGGCCGCGATGCGGTGGGCGCGCTGGTGAGCGGTCCCGACCGCGACATCCACGGGCTCTGGTGGGCGATCTTCCAGCTCATCAGCGGCGCGCGTCACGCCATCGAGTTCTGCTCGCCGTACCTCGTGCCGCCGCCCACCATGCTGTTCGCCCTCAAGGTGGCTGCGGCGCGCGGCGTGCGGGTGCGCATCCACACGAACGGCCCGAAGGCCGAGGCCTTCATCCTCTACCACGCGCAGCGCAGCTACTACCGTGAACTGCTGCTCGCGGGCATCGAGCTGTTCGAGACCGTGTCCGACTACAACCACGCCAAGCTGATCGTGGTCGACGGCGAGACGGTGGTGGTGGGATCGATGAACCTGGACATGCGCAGCGCGCACCTCAACTTCGAGCTCGGTGCAGTCGTGCTGCGTTCGCACGTCGCGGGCTCGGCCATGGCCATGCTGGAGGACCGTCGCCGGCTCAGCCGCCGCATCGGTTTCGACGACCTGCCCAAGGCGGCACCCGTGCGCCTGCTCGACGGTTTCTGCCGCCTCGCCTCACCCTTGCTGTGACCGCGCCTCAGCGCCGGCGGGCGACGGACAGGAGCCACGCCACGCACAGCAACTCCGCGATGCCGGCCACCACGAAGGCTGCTGCATAGCCGTCGCGCAGGTCCGTGAAGGCGTCGACCGTTGCGCCGCACACGATGGGGCCGAGCAGGAAACCCAGCGATCCCGCGGCGTTGAAGGCGGCCACGGCAGTGGACCGGCCGGTGGCGGGCGCAGCCTGCGTGGTCATCAGGAGGTTGGGCACGAACATCACGGCGGAGCCGAGGCCGAGGATCGGCATCAGCAGCCACAGCCACGCCGGTGGCAGGAACCCGACCGTCATCGCCCCGAGCCCGTAGACGGCGCTGCCGAGGGCCACCAACAGCAGGGGCGAGTGGCGTTCGGCGTACCTGCCGCAGGGCCAAGACAGCAGCGCGAAGGGGAAGAGGAAGGCGCCGAGCAGTTGTCCGATCACCGGTCGCGAAACGTCGTGGACGCCCGCGAGGTAGAACGGGAAGCCCGTGGTGAAGAACCCCACGGTGAAGCGGTCGACGAACGCGCAAACGAGCGGCAGCACGAGCGCCCGGTCCGCGGCGACGACAGCAGCGATCTCGCGCATGCCGGGTCGCCTCACGGCAGGCGTGTCCTGCGGCAGCGCCCGCCATGCCATGAGTGCGGCGACGAACAGGATGGCGGCAGCGCACTCGAGCGTGGCCACCGGGTCCTTCTTGCCGATGCTCCCGCCGATCGTGGCCCCCATGGCGACCCCAAGCGTGAGGCCGGCGCCGAGCACGCCCATGGTCTTGCCGCGATGGGCGCCTGCGGCATCGGATGCGAGCGCGAGCACCATCGACAGCGCGACGATGTGCGCCGCGCCCTCGAGGGTGCGCAGGCCCAGCGCCGAGGCGTAGTCCGGAGCGAAGGCGAGCGCCGCCATGCACAGTGCATCCAGCACGAGCGCAGCCGTCGCCATCAGCCTGCGCCGGCCGAACCGGTCGGCGATCAGGCCCGCGAGCGGCGCGGCGATCAGGGCGCCGGCCATGTTCACGGACATGAACAGCGATGCTTCCGCGACGCCGAGGTCGTAGCGCTCCAGCACGAGCGGTCGCAGCACCGGCACCGGCAGCGTGACCGGCAGCATCAGCGCGAAGGTGAGCAGGCCCAGGACGAGCGTGCGCCTGCCGTCGAGGGAGCCTCCGGTGTCGTTGCCTGCGCCTGCTGCAGCCATGGTCACTCCGGCTGCAGGCGCCAGGCTCCGCCGTCGCAGCGTGCGCGGCCCTCCTCGGCGAGCTTCTCCAGTCCGGCGAGCAGCGAGCGGGCCGCGAAGCGGTGCAGCGACGGGTCTGCGTCCCAGTACACGCGCGGCAACAGCTGTTCTGCCGTCGCCGGTCCCGCCTTCATGGCCTCGACGAGCGAGGCCTCGCGCTGGCGGCGATGGCGCAGGTACTGGCGCACGAGCTTCTGGCCGTCGCGCTGGGGCGGCCCGTGGGCGGGGAACAGCGCCTGCATCGGCTCCTGCAGCAGGCGGTCGAGGCTCGCGAGGTAGGTGGCGAGGTGTCCCTCGGGCGGGTCGACGATGATGGTGGAGATCGTCGACAGCATGTCGCCGGCCACCAGCGTGCCGTAGCGGCTCTCGTGGAAGCACAGGTGCCCACGGTCGTGGCCGGGCGTGTGGATGGCGCGCAGGTGCCAGCCCGGCTTGCCGTCGGGAGATGTGCCGAGTGCGACGGTCTCGCCGTCGGCGAGCGGTGCACCCTGGCGATGGCCCTTGGGCAGCCGCTCCATCGTGAGCGCGTGGCCGCGCACCGGCAGGTTGCGCGCGGTGCTCAGCGCGTTGATGCCGCCGATGTGATCCGGGTGGTGGTGGGTCGACAGGATGCCGCCGAGGCGAGCGCCCTTCGCGCACAGTTCGTCCAGCAGGTCGAGGAGTCGCTGCTGTTCCGCTGCTTCCGGGCTGCCTGGGTCGACGATCCACAGCTCGTCGCGGCCGATGACGTAGCAGTTGGTCGTGGTCGCCGGCGGCAGCGTGGGGGTGCGAAGCGGCGCGAGCACCACGCCCGGCACGAAGCGCACCTGGTGCAGCCTGCCGCGCCGGTAGCCCTCGGCGAGCTGAGCGGCAGCCGCGCAGAATGCATTGAGCGTGCCGTGTTGTTCGAGCAGTTCCAGCAGGATCACGACGGGCGGCACGAGCAGCAGGTCGCCGCGACGCCAGGCATCGAGGGCGGCTGACGGGTGCCAGAACCTGCCTCCCACGAGTTCGCCCTTCCAGATGTCCGGCTCGGTGCCGCAGGTGCCGTGGCGCACCGCCGCCATGGGCACGTGGTAGAAGACCGTGTCGTAGCGCACCGGCGCGAACGGCGGGGTCTCGATCCTGCAGACGGCCTGCAGCCGCGCCGGGGCGCGCGCACCCGCCAGCAGGTCGGCGAAGGCCGCCGGTGCCGCAGCCGCAGGGGCCTCGTCCTGCGAGACCATCATCCGTCGCACGTCGGCCAACTGGTCCGAAACGGCGTTGGCAGCGACGAGTTCGTGCAGCAGCAGGCCCGTCTCCTCGAAGAGCTCGCGCAGCGCGCACCGCTCCAATGCGGTGTCCGCGTCGGCGTCGCCCGCAGCATCCGCAGCCGCGAGCGTGCCCCCTGGCAGTGCGTGGTAGCCGCCGAAGAACCGCAGCTCGGGCGCCCGCTCGGCCAGGAACACCTCCGGGCCGTAGGGGCCCGGACGGGTCAGGAACAGGGCTGCTGCGGTCTTGCGGCTCATGCTCGTTCGTCTTCGCTCGGTCCTCAGGTCGCGGACGCAGTGCCAAGGGCCTCGAGCGCCGCCCGGCTGCCGATCACGACGATCTGCCAGCCCGGCTCCAGCACCGCCTGAGGCGTGGCTGGCTGGCGCTCCACCGAACCGTCGGCGGACGTACGCACGATCATCAGGATGTTGAGTTCCCTGCTGGAACCGAGCGGCAGTGCATCGAGGGCGAGGCCCTGCCACTCGTCGGGGATCGGGACCTGGCGGACGTCCCAGCCCTCGGGGAGTTGCAGCAGCGTCGAAGGCTTGTCGCCGCCGCTGCGGAAGCGCGCACGGCGCTGGCCGCCGAGCACCTCGTCGCTGATCCCCGCGAGCACGTCCTGCCTCGTCACCCGGCCCACGAGTTTCGGCGGGGTGCCGGCGCACACGGCGAGTTCGCTGGCGTCAGCGGACTCGAAGGTCGGCAGCAGTTCGGCGAGGGAGTCGTCCGGTCCGACGCTCGCGGCCGGGCGCGACACGTCCGTGGCGATGACGACCGAGGACAGCGTCGGGTCGTTGATGAAGTTCTTGAGGTCGTGCAGGTCGATGCGACCCCGCAGTTCGTTCGCGTCGTTGGTCACGTACAGCGTCTCGCCACGGTGGCCCGAGAACTTCGACATGATGTCGTCGAAGGAGGACTGCTCCTGCACGCTGATCGCGTCGGTGCGCATCACGTCGCGCACGAAGGTGCGGCGCAGGGCCAGTTCTTCGAGACCCTCTGGCACCTCCTGCCCCTTCGCCCGCAGGGACTCGCTGTAGTAGGAGTCCTCGTTGAGCATGCGCGCCACCACGCTCGCGGTGATGCTGCACAACATCAGCGGCAACACGAGCTCGTAGTGTCGCGTGAGCTCGAACACCAGCACGACGGAGGTGATGGGCGCGTGGGTCAGCGCGGCGCACAGGCCGGCCATGCCCACGAACGCAAAGGTGATCTCCTCGTGTCGCGCGGCCTCGAGCGTCGAGGCCGGCTGCAGCAACTCGATGGCCCTGCCGAACAACGCACCGAATGCGGCTCCCACGACCAGGTTGGGGGTGAAGATGCCGCCCAGTCCGCCGGAGCCGACGGTGAGGACCGTTGCCGCGACCTTCCAGACGAACAGCGAGAGCACCAGGCCGAGGGCTGGCGTTGCGCTCGAGTCGGTGAGCGTGGTGATCACCTCGAAGCCGTTGCCCCAGGTCTCCGGCAGCCAGAGGCCGATGATGCCGACGCCGAGCCCGCCGAGTCCCAGCGTGACCGGGAGGGGCATCCGCACGATGGTGAACATCCTGCGACCCCACTTGAGGGAGCCGCGGAACACGAGCGAGCCCACGCCGCAGATCAGGCCCAGTACCAGTGCCGCGAGGATCAGGTCCCACGACAGCGTGTTGAGTTCCGCGGGCAGGCCTGCGCCGTAGACGGCCGTGTCGGCGATGAGCGCCTGCCGCAGCATGGTCGCGAGCACGGAGGCCACGACCACCGGCGCGAACACGTCCATCGCGAAGTTCCCGAGCACGACCTCCATCACGAAGATCGCGCCGGCGATGGGGGAGTTGTAGGAGCACGCCATGCCCGCGGCGACGCCGCAGCCGAGCAGCACCGCGCGGGTGCGTGAGTTCGCCCCGGTGATGCGCGCGAGCAGGGCGGCAACGGTGGACGCGATCTGGGAGTTGGCGCCCTCACGTCCGATCGAGCCGCCGGAGCCGATCGTGCATGCCGAGGACACGATCTGCAGGAAGCTGTCGCGCACGCGGATCGTGCCGCGCCGCAGCGCCACGAGGCCGATGATGTCGGCGATGCCGAACGGGGCCTGCCTGCGGCGCAACAGCAGCAGCACGCCGCCTGCGAGGAGGCCGCCCACGGTGGGCATGAGCACCACCTGCAGCGGGCTCAGGTTGGTCCGCACCGCGTGGGACAGGGAGTCCCCCTTGCCCGCGAGCTGCAGCTGGAGCCAGTTGATGCCGTTCTGGAATCCCGCGCCGAGGAGGCCGCCGGCGATGCCGACGACAGCTGCAAGCAACAGGATCGTGAACGCGCGGATCGGGATGCCTCGAGGCCCCGCCATGTGGGCCGCAAGGTTCTGTCAGCGAGGGGCTTGCGTCAAGCGGAACCCGAGTGGGTGCGACGCAGGCACGGGCTGTGTGCCGTCTGCGTGAGCCACTCCGAGGGACCGGCTCCGGTGTCGATGGTGCGATCGGGGGTGAGCACGGCGGCAACCTGCCGCACCTGACCCTCGTGCAGTTCGCCGATCGGCACCCGGTCCGGCTGGCCCGGCAACAGCGCCGTGCCGCCGGCGCCCGAGAGCAGGCGAACGATCGGCCGGTCCGCGCGCGTTCCCTGTTCCATGACCAGGGCTTCCGAGCCGTCGTCGAGGCGCACGTGGCTGCCCTGCGGGAAGGCGCCGAGCGTACGGACGAAGAAGTGCAGCCACCGCGGGTCGAAGTCGCCCTCGGCGCGGAACATCACGGTGTAGGCCTCGCACGGCGTCAGCGCGCGCTTGTAGGGGCGAACGCTGGTGAGTGCCTCGAACACGTCGCAGACGCGCACGAGACGGCTCGTGCTGCCCGGCGGGATCGGGAACGGGCTGCGCGGGTAGCCGCGCGTGCCGTTGCCGCACACATGGTGCGAGAAGGCCGCGCCGACCGCGGTCGGGTCGACGACCGGCTGTTCGAGCAGGATCTGTGCGCCGAGGCGCGGGTGCTCCGCGAGGTAGGCCCACTCCTCGTTGTTGAGGGACCCCTGCTTGAACAGCACCTCGTGGGGGACCTTGGACTTGCCGATGTCGTGCAGCAGGGCGGCCGTGCCGACCTGCAGCAACTGGTTGCGGGTCGCGCCGGCGGCGCGCGCGACGCGCAGTGCCAGCAGCGCCACGCGCACCGAGTGTCCGGTGGTGAACCGGTCGACGCTGTCCTTGGTGGCCACGGCGAGCAGGCCGGAGGGTTCGACCTCCAGCTGCTGGATGGCGCGCTCGATCACGGTGCTCGCGCTGGCCATGTCGAGGTCGAGGTCGCGACGGGCGAGCGTGTTGTTCTCGTGCAGTGCGTCGGCCAGGTCCTGGTACTGGCGCATGGCCTCCCGCACGTCGGTGGTGAGGTTGGGCTTCTTCGCGCCGGCACCGGTCTGCAGCACGAACTGGACGCTGCGGATGCCGCGGTGGCGCATCGCGTTCGCGAGCGCGTCGGGCTGCCAGCGCTGGTCGTGGTCCTTGTCGAGCAGCAGGGCCATGAGCCTGCCGGCCTCGACGGGAGTGAGGCCCTCGCCGAAGCAGAGGGCCTCGATGCCCTGGATCTGCGCGCACTGCAGCAGCCTGCGTGCCTGCAGGCTCGCGGATGCGATCGCCTCGCCCTGGTGGGAGATGCACTCGAACGACAGGTCGAGGCGCAACGGCATCGCCGTGCCGCTCGCGACGGCCGTGTGCAGCGCGGCGACCAGCGAGACCAGCGCGGCCTCGGACTCCCGGCCGCCGGCGGGTTGCATGCCGACGACGAGGTGGCTCGCCACCAGTTCGTGGGCAAACGCCTCGATGGCCTGCCGGCGCACCTCGTCTGCGGTCCTCGTCCTCACGGTTCGTCTCCGAGCGCGGGTGAGGCGACCACCACGGCCGTGGCGATCTGCTTGCAGAGGTTCTCGAGGCGCTCGTCGCTGCCCTTCTTGCCGAGGCTGGCGAGCGTGGTCACGAGGTCGCTCGTGAGCCGGTCGAGGCCTGCCTCCGGGGAGAGGTCGAGGCCGTCCTTGAGGAGGTTGAGGGCCCGGCGCTGCATGGCGGCGCGGGCGGTCAGGTAGGTGTCGATGAGGACGCCGAAGAACTCGTTCTCGATCCCCTCGAGCAGCGGCGGACGGCCGGCATCGGGACGCGAGGCGAGGGAGTGCAGGAAGCCGGCGATCTCCTCGGAGGCCACCGGTTCGAGCGGCAGGCTGGAGATGGCTTCCTGGGACGGCATGTGCCCGCGGCCGCGCAGCAGGCGCAAGGCGTCTTCCGTGAGTTCGGTGAGGCGCGCCTCGAGCATCGGGTCGGTCGAGTCGAAGATCTCCTGCGGCACCGAGGACATGGCGGTCTCGGCGCGCAGCTTCTCCTTGCGGGCCTCTGCAGCAGCCTTGAGCTCTGCCT
>JBEATZ010000492.1:0-2942 GCA_041161695.1 Planctomycetota bacterium
GTCCGGGCAGAGCGCGCGCGCCAGCAGGCAGACGGCCGGGTCCTGCACGATGAGCGCGTCCACGCCGCTCGCGCCGAGGTTGCGCAGCACCTGCTCGAGGTGTGCCAGTTCGGGCTCGAACACCAGCGTGTTGAGCGTGACGTAGGCGCGCGCGCCGGCACGGTGGATCGCGGCAACCGTCTCGTCGAGGGTGGCCAGCGGGAAGTTCATGGCACGGGCGCGTGCGTTGAACCCGTCCTGCAAGCCGAAGTACACCGCGTTTGCGCCCGCCTGCAGCGCGGCGCGGAGGGCCGCAGGCGAACCCGCGGGGGCGAGCACTTCGGGTTTGCGGGATCTGCCGGCCATCGCGGACGAGTAGTATGGTCGCCTCACGCAGGCCCCGCAATGAGCACCGACGAACTGGTTCGCTTCCGTGCCGCGATGGACGAGATCAACCGGCGCCTCTGCGCCGTGCTGCAGGAGCGCGCCGCCCTGTGTCGCGAGATCGGCCGCTGGAAGCGAGCGCACGGCATGCCCGCCGCGGACCCTGCGCGCGAACAGGCCATGCTCACGGAACTGCTGCGCGATGCAGGCAACGGATTCGATGCAGAAGCTCTCGGGCGGATCCTGCGCACGGTGTTCGCCGAGTCGAGGAGCCTCGTCGATGGGCGCGGGTGACCGCGGGGGCGGTGCAGCACCCGCGCCCGAACCGCCCGAGCTGCGTGCCGTGGTGCGCTGGGAGCGCCTCGCGCGGCGCAGCGGCTGGATCGGCGCCGTCCTTGCGTGCACGGTCACCATTCCCGTGTTCGTGTACGTGATCGGCTACACGGAGGAGAACATCGACGACGAGGCCAACAACTGGCTGTTGCTCGGCGCGTTCCTCGTTCCCCTGGCCGTGCTGGTGGTCGTGCACGCATGCGCACACCGGGCTTGGGCAAGGGCCGTCGCGCACGTGGGGGAATCCGGTCGTGCGGAACTCGAGGCGGTGGTGGCCGAGCGGCTCAGGGTCGGCCAACGCGTGGCGGCCCACGCGGGGCAGCGCGCATCGCTGGCTCCTGACCACCTTCCTCGGAACGGAGCCCCGAGAGGAAGAGTGGTGGGCGTTGCAGGAGTCGAACCTGCGACCCACAGCTTGTCGAGCTGTTGCTCTACCAACTGAGCTAAACGCCCAGCGATTGCGCGGCGCAGGATTGAAGCGAGCGCAGCCTACGGCGCAAGCGAAAAAACCACCTGCAGCAACGGCTGGGCCGAATCTATAGTGCGCCGCCCTCCATGGTCACCGGATCTCTCGCACGCAGGATGGACCTGTCGCGCCCGCCGCACGGCGGCAGTGCGCGCCATCGCGTGGGTTCGTTCGAGTTCGTGGTGGAGACCGTTCGTGGCGGCGTGGTGCTGCTGGTGCTGGACGGCAAGGAGGCGCGCAGGTGGTTCCTCGGCCTCGGACCGCAGGATGCGCTGGCCGTCGAGGCGACCGTGCCGCAACACCCGCTGCGCCTCGTGTTGCGCGACCGCGTGGCCCTCGCACCGGGCGCTGCGCTCCACGGCTACGTGTCGGTGCCGTTGCAGCCTTCGGTGCTGCTGCTGCGCGAGGGCGTGCCGCTCGGCACCATCGCGGGCGTGCAGCCGGACTCGCTCGCTGCAGAGTGGTCCGATGCCGAAGGCGCGGTGGTGCTGCGCACGCTCGTGCACTTCCACCACCGGATTCCCCAGCACGCGGACCCGTTCACGGCCGTGGTGCCGCTGGCCCTGCACAATCGATCCGACGCGATGCTCCACCCGACGGAACTCCCGCTCCGCCTGCGCAGCGAGGACCTGCGCGAACTGCGCAAGCGCCTGATCGCCGCGCCGCGCCGCCTGGTCGCCGAAGGTGCCGAACGCTGGACCGAGGTCGTCCGACCGTGGCGCGCGGAGGTTCGCGCATGAGCCTCCTGCGGCTCGCGGCCGCCGTGTCCTGTGTCCTGTTCCTGCTTGCAACCGCATGCAGGGACACGCGCGTGGGCTCGATGGAGTCCGAGATCGAGGCGATGCGCAGCCAGGTGCAGGACCTGCAGGCGCAACTCGCCGAGCAGGCGAACCAGCAACAGCGATCCGAGGCACAGATGGTGGAGTGGCTCGATGCCACGAGCCGACAACTCGATCGCTTCCTCGACAAGATCGGCGCGCCCCCGATCGAGGCCTCCGCGCCGAGTGAGCCTGCTGTTCCCATCGATGCCGCACCGGACGGCACCACACCGCGTGCACCCGATCCGGTTGCGACGACCGAAGTCGCGATGGAGGCCGGTGCGACCCCGGACGTTGCGCGTCCGGCATCGGTCGGCCCCACGGCCTTGCTGGTCACCCTCGCGCTGCTCGCTGCCTGCGCGGGCATCGGGTTCGCCGCGCTGCGTACCCTGCGGAAGGATGCGGATCCCGCTGCCGAGCCTGCGGCAGCGGCTGCCGTGGACGACGGACACACCAAGCTGCTCGCGAGCCTGACCGAATGGGAGCAGCAGCAGGCCCCGGCCGGCGCGCCCGCTGTGCCCGACGCGGCGGTCACGGCCGAACGCCGCGCCGAGGAGTCCCTGCCGATCGCAGCCGTGCATCCCGAGACCGACGACCTCGAGACCCCGGCGCACCATGAAGGACCGGCAGTGGTGGAGCCCGAGTCCGCTTCGCCTCCGCACGACGAGCCGTCGGCAGAACTCGCTGCACCTGCGGCCGAGGCGCCCGCTGCAAGGGTGTCTGCAGAAGAGGGCGCACCGTTGCCCGCCGAGCCCGCTCCCGAGCCGGTGAAGGCCGCGGCGGTTCGGCCCGCGGAACCCGCCGCGCCCGAGGAACCCGTGGCACCCGCCGCAGCGCCCGCGCGCAGCGAGGCGCCCGACGAAGTCGTGCCGCAGCCCGTGCGCCGCATCCAGGTGGTGGAGCACGAGGTTCCCGGCCGCATCGCCGTGGATGCAACCGGTCCCCAGCGCGTGGCTGCACCC
>JBEATZ010000500.1:0-4149 GCA_041161695.1 Planctomycetota bacterium
GGTGAAGAAGGGCAGCTGACGGTCAGTTCTTGGGCGTTGTCGAAGCCGAGTTCACCTGCTCTGCGATCAGCTGAACACCTTGGCCTTTCACCTCGGCCTTGACTGTGACATACAGGCCAAACCAGCTGCGATGCGTGATCCGGATCTTCGGCGCAACAATCATGTCGACGTTGGACTTGTCGAAGATCGCATCCCCCATTGCGTTCTGTTCGGCTTCTCTTGCGAGCGGATGGACGAAGTTGAAGATCCCGGGGCTGATTCCCCATGATTCACCCGTGCCGCTCACAGGACCGACCACCTTGTAGCTGGCAGCAGAGAGCTCTGGGCGTTCGAGGCTGCGGTTGTCCACTCGCGTTTCGGTGCTCGTGCACCCTGCGAACATGCAGGCAAGAGTCAGGAGGCCAATTGTGTGATGCTTCATCTTGGTGGATTTGATTGAAGGTTTGGGTGGTTCAGGGAAGAAAGAACCCTCGCGGTGAAGGTTCTGCAGTTGCGAAAAAAGGTGTATTGCTTGGTGCTGGGAATGGAGAACGTCAGCTGGTGATCTTTGAGCACCTCGATGGGGCCCTCTCCCGAGATCCACTGTCGGATGGCTGATTGGACCTGTTCGATCTGGAAGTCGGACAAATGCAGGCACACGACTTCACGCGTACCGATTGCGCTCTCCAAGCTTGAATGTGGCGACAGAACAACAACTCCCTGACCTTTGCCCCCGAGTATCCGCACGACGTGCCCTAGTTTGCTTCCCGTGCGCCGGATCCATCCCCGGTCGCTGAATCCGATCTCGAGATGAGTTGTGTTGGGCAGTGTGATCGGGCTGGTCGGATCTGGGCGCACGGGCGCGTCACAAGTCCTGAAGATCAGGCCATTGTGGGAGCCATCATCGACCACCCAGATGGGAATGTGCGCTCCCTCCGAAGTCGTGCTCGAACACCCTCCTGTGGCCAGAAAGGCGAGTGCACTGACGACTAGGGCTTTGGATGCGAATCCTCTCAATGCGGCTCCGTCGCTACGCCCTAGGTAGGTACAGCCAGATCAAGTGTGACAAAAATCCCGGGCCAGGCCGCTCAGAACCCGCGCAGCGGCAGGTGCGGGCGCTGCAGCCAGTTGTCGTCGAGGTAGCTGGCGGCGCCGTCGATCGCGTGGAGCGTGTAGGCGTGGCGCGGCTTGTCACTGCGGTTGGGGCCCGAGAGGTGGGGGAGCGCACCGTCCAGCAGGATCAGGGTGCCGCGCGGCGCCTCCAGCGGCACGAGGCCCTCGGTGGGGTAGGGCGCCGGGTCGAACACGTCGGTGACCGTGGCCGTGCGCGTGGCGTCGAGCCTGCTGCGCGACCGCACCGGCAGGCGATGGCCGCCGGGCAGCGCCCACATGCAGCCGTTCTCGGTGGTGGCGTCGTCGATCGCGAACCAGAAGCCCACCACGCTGCGCGGCTCGGTCCACAGGTAGGTGTGGTCGGTGTGGCACACGACCTCGCCGCCGATGCGCGGCTGCTTGAAGATGTACATCGACTGCAGCAGCAGCGGCCTGGCGATGCCGAGGTCCTGTCCGACCGCGCGCAGGGCCTCGGTCCTGCTGAAGGCGTCAAACACGGGGTCGAGGTCGTGCATCGCGTGCCCCAGCTTGTTGAGGCACTCGTGGGGCGCGCCCTGCAGGCGGCCCGCAGCGTCGAAGGCGCCTTGTTCGTAGAAGGCGTGGATGCCCGAGCCGCTCGCGAGGAACTGGCTGCTGCTCGCATGCGGGCTCGGTGCGTCGGTGCGGAACACCACGGCATCGGCTGCGGCCGCCGTCTTCTCGCGCGCGAGTTCGATGGCGCGCTCGCGCAACCGCAGGCAGTCCTGCGGCGTCACGAAGCCGGGCAGCACGAGGTAGCCGTGTTCGCGAAACGAGGCGCGCTGGGCCGCGTCGAGCCCCACGGTCATTGGATCACGCCCACCAGCAAGCCGTTGGACGAGGCGATGCCGAACGGCGCGCCTGCGTCGGCGAAGAAGGCCTGGAAGTGGATGCGCACGCCGCCGAGCTGCAGCGCCGGGATCGGCAACGCGAAGGGCGTCCCAGTGGCGATGGTGCCCACGACCACGGCCGAACCCGGGTCGAGCAGCACGCTGGCGCCCGCAAGCGTGGTCGATGCCGGCGCGAAGCTGGCGGCGAGCAGGCCGGGTGCGATGGGTGCACCCCACTGTTCGACCAGGATGCCGAAGCCGCTGTTGCCGGTGCGAGGCAGGCCGCCTGGATTCGGCGCCGTGCGCCAGCGCGTCACCGCAAAGCCGTCCGTGCCGCTGCCGTAGCTGCGCGGGGACGGCTGGACGGCGATGCCGGTTGGCAGTCCCGACGGCTGCGCGACGAGGATCGTGTGCGTGCCGGTGGCGCGCTCGCTCCAGAACACCCCGCCGTTCGGCGCATAGGCATCGGTGGTCACGCCGAGCGGCTCGTCAGTGGCGGGCTCCACGACGATGCAGTTGGGCAGCGCATTGAGCGTCGAGCCCACGGCGGAGAGCGCACCGGTCGCGGGATCGGTCACGACCACGTACGTGTTGTCGTTGTGGACGAGGCGTCCCTGTGAGTCCACGGCCAGCGAGTTGACCGTCATGGAGTCGCGCACGGTGCGCAGGTTGCCCAGCACTTCGAGGGCGTGGATGCGGTCGCGCGCGCCAGCAGGCGTGTTGGGCGTGAAGACCGTGAAGTAGGTGGTCTCGATGCGCGGGTCGAAGGCGACGGCGCTGCTGCGGCCGGAGAGGCCGGGCGTGGCGACGGGCTGCACTGCGCCCGTGGACAGGTCCCATGCGCCCAGCACGGCGGCGCCCAGCGGGCCCGCGGCATCGAGGCCGGCCATGGAGAAGACGATGCTCCCGTCGTTGCGCTGCGCGAGCTGCGTGATGCCGCCGGGTTGCGCACCCGGCGCGACAACGCCCACGAAGGTCGTGGTGAGCACCGTGGCGCTCGTGCCGTTGAGGGCGATGCGGCGCAGTTCGATTGCGGTGCCGGCAGGGCCGCCTTCGCCCACGAGCAGGTGGCCGGTGCCGCGCTCGACGAGGATGCAGTTCGCGCCAGCATGCGGGACACCGGGCACCACGAGGTCTGCAGGCAGCCCTGTCACCGCGGGGAGCGGTCCCCAGGTGGGAGTGCGCGGGTGGGCGAACCAGATCCCGCCGGCGAATCCGGCTGCATTGGTGCTGGAGCAGTAGGCGATCCAGCCGTCCGGCACCTGCGCGCTCAGCGGCGCTGCGATGGACGCGGCGACCACCAGGAGGTCGCGCAGTGCGTGTGCCGGGTACTTCATGTCCGGAAGCCTAACCGAACCTCCGGACGTGTGCAGTCGGCGCGGGGCGCCGTGGGGCTCAGGCCTTGATGTGCTTCGAGACGAGCTTGGTCATCTCGAACATCGTGACCTTGGCCTTGCCACCGAAGATCACCTTGAGCTTGTCGTCGGCGTTGATCTGCGTGCGGACCTTCTTGTCCTGCAGGCCGTTCTTCTTGATGTAGTCCCAGATCTTCTTGGTGATCTGGCCGCGCGGCAGCGGCTTGCTGCCGGTGATCGTCGCGAGGACGTCATCGGGCTGCACGGGCTTCATCAGGGCGGGGTTCGGCTTGCGCTTGGCTTTCTTCTTTGCGGCCATGTTCGTGAGAATGTGTGAGAAAGGGCCCGTTCCCCGAACGTGGGGAACGCGGCTTCGAAGGATGATGCAGCGAGTTCGGGCATCTGCAAGCACCTAGGTGCCCGAATTCGGGAGTTTGCCCAGGGCGCTCCCTCGTGACCGATCACCCGGTTGCCGCGCCTGGGCACGGCAACCGGGTGGTGCGGGCTACTTGCCCGGACTCGCGGGCGCGCTCGCGTTGCGCGACTTGGTGCGGTTCTCGTGAAACCAGACGAAGGGCGCCTTCACGGGCTTGGCTTCGCCCTTGGAGTTGCTGGCCTTCGGCTCGCCACTCGGCTTCGACCACGAATAGGCGCCCACGACCATGTCGAGGTCGCCATCACCGTCCACGTCTGCGAGGTCCATGTACAACCCGGCATCCGGGCGCGTGGGCTCGTCCGCCAGTTCCTTCGTGCTCGGGGGCACCAGGTCGACGCCGGCGGCGAACTCGGGCGCACCCTGCTTGCCCGTGTTGCGGAACCAGTGCACGCCGCCGCCGGCAGCGGTGCCGTAGCTG
>JBEATZ010000502.1:0-4895 GCA_041161695.1 Planctomycetota bacterium
ATCAGCACCGGGTAGAGCCCTCCGGAGAGCAGGCGGAAGCGCAGGATCCAGCGCCCGGCGCGGCCGAAGCCGATGCCGCAGACGGCGCCCACCGCCAGTTGCACGAGGATGTCGAGCACCAGGCGAGCGGAGAGTTCCTCGCCCCGTACGAGCGCGCTGGTGACGCCGAAGGTCAGGATCACCGCCATCGGGTCGTTGAGGCCCGATTCCAGTTCGATGGTTGCTGCCACCCGTTGCCGCAGGCGCACTCCGCTGCCGCGCAGCACCGAGAAGACCGCGGCGGCATCCGTGGAGGAAACCACTGCGCCCAGCAGCATCGACTCCATCCAGTCGAGGCCGACAAGCCGGCCGGCCAGCGCCACACCGCCAGCCGTCAGCGCCACGCCCAGCGTTGCCAGGATGCCGGCGGGCGTCCAGGTGCGGCGCACCACCGAGATCGGCGTGTTGAGGCCGCCGTCGAACAGGATTGCCACCAGCGCGACGGTGCCGACCTGGAAGGCGAGCGTGTAGTCCTCGAACGCGATGCCGCCCAAACCCTCGGAGCCTGCCACCATGCCCAGCCCGAGGAACAAGAGCACCACGGGCACGCCGTGCCGGCCGATGGTGCGGCTGAAGAGCACGGCGAGCGCCAGCAGCAGGCCGAGGATGCTCAACGCGAGCGCCGTCGGGGTGGGTTCGACCGGTACCTGCGGCATGGGGCCGCAGGCTAGGCCATGGGAACCAGCCGCCCAACCTCGGCTCCCTGCAAACAAACGCGCGCCCCGGCTCGCGCCGGGACGCGCGTCCCGTCGTTCCAAACCCTGTTCAACGAGCCACGATCATCGGGTACTCGATCGGGGTGGCCGCGACCTGACCGTCGAGCGCAAGACCAAGGCCTTGCAGGTGCAACGGCAGCCAGTCCGGGACCTTGCCGAGGAAGAACCCGTAGAACCTGTCACCGACGCCCGTGGCGAGCACCACGGGGTCATCGAGGACGGGCAGCAGCCCCGGGTACATGACGGTCTTCGGATCCAGCGCGCCGATGAGCACGCCGAGGAAGACCTGGTTGGCTTCGAGCTTGACCTGGTAGTACGGCTGGCGGACCAACCGCATCCCCATCTCGAACGCCATCGGGAGTGCGCGTCCCTGCGTTGCGTCCTGATTCGGCTTCTGAGCAACAGCCGGCAGGGCGAAGGCAGCAGCCGCGACCACCGCGGTGAGCGTAGTACGCAACATGGCAAGCCTCCGGGAAAGACGGCCGACGAAGGTGTCGGCTGATCCCGTGAGGGAGCACGACCCGCACGCCGAAGCGCACGCGCACGATTTGGGCCGCGACTAAGCCGCAGTGGGCAGGCGATCCGGGGGGCTTCGCATTCCCTGGGGAAGCACACCAGGGTGGCCTCGAGCCGGGTCCGCGGTCCCTCCACCGCGCCCCTGTGCTCAGAACATCCCGACGACGTTGCCGTCCTGGTCGATGTCGATCTTGGCGCCGCCGGGGATCTTGCCGAGGCCGGGCATGGTCATGATCTCGCCCGCGAGCGGGTAGACGAAGCCGGCACCCACGGAGACGCGCGCGTCGCGCACGCGGAAGCGGTAGCCGGTCGGGCGGCCCTTGAGCTTGGGGTCGTGCGACAGCGAGTACTGGGTCTTGGCCATACACACGGGGAAGTGACCCCAGCCGCAGGCCTCGAACTGCGCGAGCGCGGCCTCGGCTGCGGGCTCGAAGTCGACGCCGTCGGCGCCGTAGACCTTGGTTGCGAGCGCCTCGATCTTCTCCTTGAGGGTCGCCTCGGCCGGGTACAGGAACTGGAAGCTGGAGGGCTGCTCGGCTGCGGCCACGAGCGCGTGGGCGAGGTCCTCGCCGCCCTTGCCGCCCTCGCTGAAGAGGCGCGACACGTGGCAGGCGAAGGCGCCGGCCTCGATCGCCGTCTTGCGCACGAACTCGATCTCCGCCTCGGTGTCGGTGGGGAACACGTTGACGGCCACCACGACCGGGATGCCGTGCATGCGCACGTTCTCGATCTGCTTGACGAGGTTGCCGACGCCAGCTGCCAGCGCGTCGAGGTCCTCCTTCTGCAGGCCCTCGGGCAGCGGCTTGCCGGCAGTGATCTCGAAGCGGCCGCTGTGCATCTTGAGCGCGCGCACGGTGGCCACGAGCAGCGCGGCATCGGGCTTGAGACCCGAGGCGCGGCACTTGATGTTGAAGAACTTCTCGGCGCCCATGTCGGCGCCGAAACCCGCCTCGGTGACGACGAAGTCGGCGCAGCGCAGCGCCACGTAGTCGGCCACGATCGAGCTGTTGCCGTGGGCGATGTTCGCGAACGGACCCGTGTGCACGAGCGCGGGCGTGCCCTCGAGCGTCTGCATGAGGGTGGGCTTGAGCGCGTCCTTGAGGATCGCGGTCATCGCGCCTGCCGCCTGGAGGTCCTCGGCGGTGATGGGCTTGCCGCTCACGTCGTACCCGAGCACGATGCGGCCGAGGCGTGCGCGCAGGTCGTGGATGTCCTTGGCAAGGCCGAGGATGGCCATGATCTCGCTGGCCGAGGTGATGTCGAAGCCGGTCTCGCGCGGGGTGCCGTTCTTGTCGCCGCCCATGGCCACCTGCACGGTGCGCAGCGCGCGATCGTTCATGTCGAACACGCGGCGCCAGGTGATGCGCGCCGGATCGAACTTCGGCTCGTTGCCGTGGAAGATGTGCGCGTCGAGGAACGCGGCGCAGAGGTTGTGGGCGCTGGTGACGGCGTGGAAGTCGCCCGTGAGGTGGAGGTTCATCTCCTCCGGCGGCACGACCTGGCTGTAGCCGCCGCCCGCGGCGCCGCCCTTGATGCCGAACACCGGCCCCATCGACGGCTGGCGGATGACGCACACCGTGCGCTTGCCGATGCGGTTGAGGGCCTGGCTGATGCCCACCGTGTGCACCGTCTTGCCCTCGCCCAGCGGCGTCGGGGAGATGGCGGTGACGACCACGTACTTGCCGGGCTTGCGCGTCGCGGGCTGCTTGAGCAGGTCGAGCTTCACCTTGGCCTTGGCGTTGCCATAGGGCTCGAGGTCGTCGGGCGTGAGGCCGAGGACGCGCGCGACTTCGGTCAGGGGACGCAGCGGGATGGAACGTGCGATGTCGAGGTCGTTCTTGGACATGAGCGGTGGCGCAGGTTACCCGGCCACCCGGCCCATTCCATCGCACTTGTCACGCTGCCGGGAGGCTGCAGCGTTGCCGCCGCGCGCAGGTCCCCTATCCTGAGGCAACTGCGAGGTGACCGTGCACGCATCCCCCACCATCGTCCGTCTCCTGCTCCTCTCCCTGCTCACCATCCTCGGCCTCGGCACCGCGCTGCCGGCGCAGGGCGCCGGCAAGGGCGTCGAGCTCAAGTACCTGATCCCCGAGAAGCTCGAGCGCAAGACCAAGGCCGACGAGGCCGGGTTGCTGCAGTGGGAGGCGTTCGAGACCGAGAACTGCGCCACCTGCCGCGGCAACAAGACGACCGTGTGCGCGGCCTGCGACCGGCAGGAGAACCACACGAAGTGCCTCGAGTGCAGCATGAAGAAGGTCGCGCCGTGCCGCGCGTGCGGCGGCGTGGGCCAGTGGAGCGACCCGCTGGAGAAGGCCTTGTGCCCCGGCTGCATGGGCGCGGGCATGCTGCCGTGCGACGTGTGCGGCGGCGTGGGCAACAGCGCCGTGCAGGGTGGCGGTGACAAGCGGCAGGACTGCGTCGCCTGCAAGGGCGACGGTGGCTACAAGTGCACCGTCTGCAACGGTGCGCGCCTCGTCGAGTCGCTGCCCGCGCTCAAGCCGGGTGGCAAGCAGGTCGCGAGCGCGCAGCTCGCAAAGGCCAAGAAGGCCGTCGACGATGCGCTCACGGCGATCAAGGACTTCGACACCACGGGCAAGCCGTTTCGCAAGTCCATCAAGGAGTACGCGGCCATCCTGCAATCCTCGGCGGCCACCGTGCCGGTGATGAAGAAGGTGCAGAAGCACTTCGACGAGGTGCAGGGCAAGACCATCAAGGGCGAGGTCTGGCAGCAGCACGAGGAGCGCGAGGCCAATGCCATCAAGCGCTTCAAGGCCGTGAACGAGTACTACCTCAAGATCCAGAGCCGCATGCTCGAGCTCGCCATCGCGCGCGCCGAGGCCAACGAGAAGGTGCTGGCGGAGAAGAAGGGCAAGTGAGCGAACTCCATCCCGCGCGGCCGTTCCTGATCGTGCTGGCCGCGCTCTGCAGCAGTGCAGCTGCGCAATCGCCGTTCGATCCCTCGCTGCTCGGCATCGTGCCGCCCACCAAGGCGCAACAGGCAGAACTCGCCCAGGGACTCGGCGGCGCCGCGGCCGAGGCGAGCAAGGCCGTGGTGCACGTGATCGTCGAGGTGCAGCAGGCGAACGGGCCCGCGTTCCCGATCGAGCGGCCCTCGAGCGGCGTGCTCGTCTCCCCGCACGGCCACGTGGTCACCATGGCCTCGCTGGTGCAGGAGGTCGAGGGCATCACCGACAAGAGGCTGTTCGTGCAGCTGTCGAGCGGGGCGAAGCAGCGGCTGTCCTGCCGCCTCGTCCGCTTCGACGACTCGAGGCGGCTCGCGCTGCTGCAGCTCGTGGGCGAAGTGCAGGCAGGCCTCCCCCACCTCGCGCTGTCGCCCGATGCGCAGCAGGCGCCGGGCAGCGCCCATGCGGTGCTGGCCTTCCCCGACGGCAAGGAACCGCTGTGCTTCACGGGCGTGGCAGCGCATGCGCCGTGCGATGCACAGCTCGGGGGCAAGCCAGCTGCCATGGCGGATGTGCTTCTCACCGACGCCAAGGCCGACCTGCGCAACGAGGGCGCAGCCCTCGTCGACTCGCAAGGCCGCCTCGTCGGCTTGTGCGCGACGGAGTTCGTGCGCCGCGATGTCGACGAGCCCACGCTGGAGCAGTTGCAGCAACCGAGCTT
>JBEATZ010000505.1:0-5432 GCA_041161695.1 Planctomycetota bacterium
ACCTGCCGCTGTTCGACCGCAACCAGCAGGGCATCGCCCGCGCGCTGGAGCGTCGCGAGACCGTGCGCGCGGAGTACGAGGCCGCGGCCTCGCTCGCAGTCGGCGAGCTCGAGGCCGCACACCAGGGCCTCGCGCGGGCCGAGCAGGCAGCGGGACTGGCGGCCGCGGGGTTGCTGCCGGCAGCCGAGCAGCAGTTGCAGGCCACCGAGCGTGCAGCGCTTGCCGGGCTCGTCGACGGCCGCGACGTGCTGCTCGCGCGCGCCCAGCTGCGGCAGGCCCGGATCCGCGTGCTGCAGGCGCAGCTCGCGACGCAGGAGGCATGGGTGCGCCTCGAGCGAGCGGCAGGCATGCCGCTGCGCGACATGGCATCGATACCAAAGGCGCCGGACCTGCTGATGCAGGGCGACGGCGAGGTGCAGGACAAGGATTCGCTGGAGACGACCGAGGTGCGCGGATGAGTGCGATGCGTCTGGATTTCCTGGTTGCCGCCGTCGGCGGCACGGTTCTCGGCCTGGTGGTTGGTTTCGCCTCGGCAGGCGGGGGCGCCCACGCGGACGAGCATGCGCACGAACACGGGCACGAGCACGAACACGGGCACGAGGAGCGCGTGGAGTTCTCGGCTGCCGCGCTCGCGAACCTCGGCATCGAGGTGGGCGCCGTGGCGCGCACCGACCACGAGGACACGCGGGAGCTGCCCGCAGTGCTCGTGGAGGCGCCGCTCGCCACGCTGCCCCTCGCAGCGCCCGTCGACGGCATGGTGCTCGACCTGAAGGTCGTGCCCGGCAGCGTGGTGCGGCCCGGTGAGGTGGTGGCTCGCGTGCTGCGCGCCTCACAGCCGATGCCACGGCTCGAACTGGCCGGCCCGCTGCTGCTGCCCGGCAGCGAGCGCGTGCACGAGGCGCTCGTGCGCCTGCACGAGGCCCACGAAGAGCTCGGCATCGTCGAACTGGAGGAGAAGCGGCTCGCGCAGGTGACCGCGGGCGAGGACCCCGCGGTGCCCGTCATCCCGCGCCAGCGCCTCGTCGAACTCGGCTACCAGCGGATCCGTGCGGAGAAGGCGCGTGAGCTCGCCCGCATGGAGCTGCGCAAGCACGGCTATGCCGATGCGGAGATCGAGTCGATGTGCGAAGGCGGGGCCGCGCCCGTGCCCACGGCCGCACACTGGCAGCGCGCACTGCAGCGCAACGGCATGTGGAACGAACAGGCTGCCCGCCTCCACGCCGCGCTGCCCGAGTCGCTGCAGGCCAGCGCGGTGGCCGCAGCCGCCATCGGCGAACTGGTCGGGCGCGGCATGCTGGACGGCGCGCTCGTGGACTGGCTCGCCGGCGACAAGGCCGCGGCCGAGGAGTTCGTGGCCATTGCCGGCCTGCTCACCGAGGGTCGCAGCGTCGCCGATGCGCGCTCGCTGCAGGCGCTCGGCGCACTGAAGCCCGTGATCGAACTGCGCGCGCCGGTCCGCGACGGACTCGAGGCCTGGGACGTGAAGGAACTGTGCGTGGCCCCCGGCGGTCAGGTGGCTGCCGGCGCCCCGGTCGTGCTGCTGCACGATGCCTCGAGTCTGGTGCTGCGGATCGAGCCGGTCGGCGGCGACGGCGCCCTGCTGGCGTCCGCGGTGGAGTCTGCCGAGTCGTGCAGTGCGGTGCCGCTGCTGCCCGGCAACGGCATCGACCTCGCAGACCTGGTGCCGCAGATGCTGCGCGCAGGCGAGCACGGTGCAGTCGTTGCCCATGCAAGCGTGGCCAACGTGCTGCTGAGCGAGGGCCCGCCCCGCAGCTGGCGCCTGCAGGCCGGCATGCGCTACCGCTTCAAGGTGCCGGTGCGCACCTTCAAGGGCGTGTTCGTGCTGCCGGCAGGCGCCGTGGCCGAGCAGGGTCCCGAGATGGTGGTGTTCCTCCAGGACGGCGCCTCGTTCCACCCCGTCGAGGTCGAGGTCCTGCACCGCGACAGCGAGGTGGCGTTGGTGCAGCCCGGCGGTGCGCTCTTCGCCGGTGACGTCATCGCCCGCAGCGGCGCCTTCGCCATCGCCACGGCCCTGCAGGGCGGCGGCGAGTCCGGCCATCACCACCACCACCACTGAGCCGCGCCATGCTCGATCGCATCATCGACCTCGCGCTCCGCAACCGGCTGCTGGTGATGGTCCTTTCCGCGGCCATCGCCATCGCCGGGCTGTACGAGGCGTTCCGCACGCCCATCGACGTGCTCCCGGACCTCGACCGCCCGGTCGTCACGGTCATCACCGAGCCGCACGGCATGGCGCCGGAGGACGTGGAGCAACTCGTCACCTGGCCCATCGAGCAGGTGCTCAACGGCGTCACCGGCGTGCAGCGCGTGCGCAGCTCCAGTGACGCAGGCCTGTCCGTGGTGCACGCCGAGTTCGCCTTCGGGCAGGACCCGTGGCGCGCGCGCCAGATCGTGGCCGAGAAGCTGGCCCTCGCCCGCACCACGCTGCCTGCGCACGCCGAACCCGTGCTCGCGCCGCTGAGCTCGATCATGGGGCAGGTGCAGGTGGTCGGCTTCCGGGGCAAGGGCAGCCCCATGGACCCGGTGGCGCTCCGCCTCATGGTGGATCGCGACGTGCGGCCGCGCATCCGCTCGATCCCCGGCGTCGCCCAGGTGATGGTGGTGGGCGGCCAGCCCACCGAACTGCAGGTGCTGGCGGATGCCGGCAGGCTGCAGGCGCATGGCGTCGCGCTGCACGAACTCCGCGATGCCGTGACCCGTTCGAACGCCATGGCCTCGCCAGGCGTGCTCGAGGTCGGCTCCAAGGGGCCCAACGTGGTGGTCCCGGCCCTCCTCAAGAAGCCCGAGGAACTGGCGGAAGCCATCGTGCGGACCGAGGGTGAGAAGGTCGTGCGCGTGCGCGACGTCGCCGAGGTCACCCTGGGACCGGCGGGCTACCGCGTGGGCGATGCCGGCGTGGACGGCCAGCCCGGCGTGCTGATGATCCTGAGCAAGCAGCCCGGCACGGACACGGTCGAGCTCACGCGCGCGGTCAACGAGGAACTGCAGCGGATCCGCACCGAACTGCCCGCGGACATCGAGATCGTCGACGACGTCTTCCAGCAGGCAGCCTTCATCCACCGCGCGATCGACAACGTGCTGGTTGCGGTTCGCGATGGCACCATCCTCGTGATCCTCGTGCTGATGCTGTTCCTCGCGAACATCCGCACCACGATCATCACGCTCACGGCCATCCCGCTGTCGGTGGCCATCACGGCCATCGTGTTCGACGTGGCCGGCCTGACGATCAACACCATGACGCTGGGCGGCTTGGCCGTGGCCATCGGCACGCTGGTCGACGACGCCATCGTCGACGTCGAGAACGTGTTCCGGCGGTTGCACCAGAACTCGCTGCGTCCCGAGGCCGAGCGCAAGCCGATCCTCCAGGTCGTCTACGAGGCCTCCTGCGAGGTGCGCAAGCCGGTCGTCTACGGCACGCTGCTGGTGACGGTGGTGTACCTGCCGCTGTTCTTCCTCACCGGCATCGAGGGCAGGCTGTTCCTGCCGGTCGCCATCGCCTTCCTCACTTCGGTGTTCGCCTCGCTGCTCGTGGCCATGACGGTCACGCCGGTGATGTGCTCGCTGATGCTGGGCAGGGGCAAGGTGGCGCACCCGGAGTACGGCAGCCGGTTCGTGCGCTGGCTGCAGGATCGCATCGAGTTCCCGATCCGGCTCGGCATCGACAAGCCGATGCAGGTGATCGGCGTGCTCCTCGCCTTCACCATCTGCTCCGGCGTGGTGCTGCTCAACCGCGGCAGCTCGTTCCTGCCCGCCTTCCAGGAGGGCTCTGCACAGGTCAACCTGTTCCTGCCGCCCGACACGGGCATCACGACCTCCTCGCAGTACGGCCAACGGCTCGAGTCCGTGCTGTCGAACGTCGAGGGCGTGCGCACGGTGGGCAGGCGCACCGGCCGCGCCGCGGGCGACGACCACATCATGCCCGTGAACGTGAGCGAGGCGATCGTCACGTTCGACCCGGAGACCGAGCGCTCGCGCGAGGAGATCCTCGAGGACATCCGCGAGCGGGTGGGCGATGCCTTCCCGGGCATGCCGACCGAGACCGAGCAGCCGCTCGCGCACCTCATCAGCCACATGCTGTCGGGCGTGACCGCGCAGGTGTCGGTGCAGGTGAGCGGCCCCGACCTCGCGGTGCTGCGCCGCTTCGCCGCCAGGGTCGAGGACGCGATCCGGCCGGTACCCGGCGTGCGCGACCTCTTCACCGAGCAGCTCACGCTCGTCGACCAGATCGCGGTCAAGCCGAAGCGCGACGTGCTCGCGCGGGCCGGTATCGACGTGCAGCAACTCGCCGACACGGTCGAACTGGCGCTCGGCAGCGAGCCCGTGGCACGCATGCGCGTGGGTCAGCTGCAGCAGGGCATTGCCGTGCGCTTGCGGCCGGAGGACCGTGCCTCGGTGCAGCAGCTCGCTGCCCTCGTGCTGCACGGCGCCGACGGCTCGCTCTGGCGCGTGGGCGACGTGGCGGACGTGGTGGTGGAGAAGGCCCCCAACTCCATCCAGCGCACGGCAGGCCAGCGGCGCATCATGGTGCAGCACAACATCGCTGACCGCTCGCTGGGCGAGGTGGTGGGCGACGTCGACCGTGCGCTCGAACCCGTACGGGCCGAGCTCGCACAGTTCCCGGGTTACAGCATCCGCATCGGCGGCCAGTACGAGGCGCAGGCCGAGGCCAGCCGCATGATCGCCTTGTTCGGCGGCCTCGCCCTCGGGCTGATGGTGCTGATCCTCTACCTGCAGTTCCAGTCGCTGCTGGTGGCAGGCCTCGTGATGGCGAGCCTGCCGATGGCCTTTCTCGGCGCGGTGGCCGCGCTGGTGGTCACCGGCCAGGACCTGTCCATCGCCGCGCTCGTGGGCCTCATCGCGCTGCTCGGCATGGCCGCACGCAACGCGATCCTGCTCATCGACAACTACATCCACCTGATGCGCGACGAGGGGTTGCCGTTCACGGCCGAGACGCTGGTGCGCGCGGGCCGCGAGCGCATGGTCCCGGTGCTGATGACCGCGCTGGCCTCGGGCATCGGCTTGCTGCCGCTGGCACTGTCACCCGGCGCCCCGGGCCGCGAACTGCTCTACCCGGTGGCCACCGTGATCGTGGGCGGCCTCGTGTCCTCCACCCTGCTCGACTTCCTCGTCACGCCCGCGCTGTTCTGGGCGCTGTGCCGCAGGGAAGCCGCGCGGTTGTGCGCCAGGCCGGTCGAGCCCTCGGGATCCTGAGCGAGCACGAAGGGACCCCGGCCGTGCGCGAGCCGCACGGCCGGTCTGAACCCTGCCTTGCGCCCGGCGTTCGGTGCGGTGATCCTGCAGGTCCCGCGCCCATGACCACGCACCGCGATTCCACTCCGTCCTCCTCGCGCAGGCTGCTCGCGGTCCTCGCCGGCGCCATGCTCGCCGTCGTGGGTGTGCTGGTGTGGGCC
>JBEATZ010000511.1:0-4121 GCA_041161695.1 Planctomycetota bacterium
CGACATGGGCCGTGCGATGGCACTCGATGCAGTTCTTCTCGAGGATCGGCAGCACGGACTTCTCGAAGTCCACCGCTGCGCGATCCTGCGCCGCGAGCGGCAGCGCCAGCAGCGCCGCCGCAGATGCCACACGCACGAACCCGCGGGTCCGGCGCACGGCGCTCACTCCCCGCGGCCGCCGGCAGGCGGCGTTCCTGCAGGCTTATCACCCGACGGCTTGCCGCCGGCAGGCTTCTCGCGCGTCGGGCGCTCGCCCTCGGCAGGCTTGCCCTTGGCCTCGGCGCCGTCCTTCTTGCCCTCGGCAGCTTCCTTCTTCTCCTCGGTCTTCTTCGCGCCGCCGCTGGGCTTGCCTTCCCAGGTGCCGAACATCTTCTCGACGTCCGTGGCGCCCGCGATCCAGTTCTTGAGCGTCTCCTTGTCGGCCGCGGACAGGGCCGCCTTCTTGTCCTTGGGCGGCATGCGGTCCTCGTCGTCGTCGGCGAGCGTCACGACTTCGTAGAGCTCGCTCGACTCCGGCTTGCCGGCGACGATGACCGGCTTCTTCTTGCGGCCGGCCATGATGCCTGCCTTCGTGTCGAGCACGAGGCCTGCCTTGGGGCGCACCTTCTTGCCGTTCTCGTCCACGTACTCGGTGCGATGGCACTCGACGCAGTTCTTCTCCAGGATCGGCAGCACGTGGGTCTCGAAGGACACGGCCTTGTCCTGGGCGGACAGCGAGAGCGAGGAAAGGGCCGTCGCGAGGACGGCAGCGGACAGCACGCGATGGTTCATGGTGTGGTGGGGTCTCAGGCGAACAGGGATACGACCGGCTGGCCCTTGTCGGCGACCTTGAAGGGCCGGCCACTCGGAGCCATTACGACATGGTCGAGGGGGAGGCCAAGGGCGTACGCAATCGTTGCATTGAGGTCCTGGATGCCGACCGGCTCGCCCACGACCTCGCGGCCGTGTGCGTCCGTGGCGCCGTGCACGTACCCGCGCTTCACGCCGCCGCCCGCGAGCAGCGCGCTGAAGGCCTTGGGGTAGTGGTTGCGGCCGTTGTTGCCGGTGATCTCCGGCGTGCGGCCGAACTCGGTGGCGAGCACGACGAGGGTGCGGTCGAGCAGGCCGCGCGCGTCGAGGTCGGCGATGAGCGCCGCGAGGCCCCGGTCGATGGCAGGCAGTTTCTCCTCGAGTTCGTCGAAGTTGTCGTTGTGCGTGTCCCAGCCGTCGGCGGTGACCTCGACGTAACGCACACCGTGCTCGACGAGGCGGCGCGCCAGCAGGCAGCCGCGGCCGAACGCCCCGTCGCCGTAGGCCGTGCGCATCGACTCGGGCTCCTGTTCGGTGTCGAAGGCGGCGAGGTCGCTGCTGCGCATGAGGCGCACTGCGTCCTCGTACATGTTGGAGTAGGCGCGCACGTCGCGTCCGCGATGGCGTTCCTCGAACGCCTTGTTGGCCTCGGCCAACCGGTCGAGGCGGGTCTGGAAGCGTGCGGCGTCGATGCCCTGCGGCAGCGCCGAGTTCTGCAGGCCCTTGGTGGCGTCGCCGATGGGCAGCGCCTGGAACTGCGGCGGGAAGAAGCCGCCCGAGGGCAGGTTGTTGCCGCCGACGATCACGTGGCCCGGGAGCGTGCGGTTGAGTCGGCCAGCCATGCGGTGGGCCCAGGCGCCGAGGCTGGGGTGCTGGATCGTCCCGCGCAGGTCGTAGCTCGTGCGCATCAGGTACTGCGCCTGCGCGTGCGCGCCCTGCGTCGAGCTGAGCGAGCGCACCAGGCACGCCTTGTCCATCTGGCGCGCGAGGAACGGGAAGTGCTGGCTGAGCTGGATGCCGTCGGCGCGCGTCGAGATCGCCTCGACCGGTCCCTGCGTGGGGGCACCGGGCTTGGGGTCGAAGGTGTCGATCTGCGACATGCCGCCGCGCATGAACAGGTAGATGACGTGTTGTGCCGTGGCGTGGCCGAGCACGGGCGGGCCGGTGACCGGGTCCTGCAGCCAGTCGGCAGCACGCAGCGACGACGAGGCGCGCAGGCCGAGGAGCGCCGCGGCGGCACCCTGCACGAAGGCGCGGCGACAGACGGCGTCGCGGGCGAAGGAGAGGGTAGATAGGTTCATGGCATCACCTCGCTTCGTGGATCACGGGACGAACTTGAACTCGCTGCTGTTGCACAGCACCCAGACGAGGTCGCGCAGCCCTGCGTCCTTCTCCAGGACGACGACCGGGCGCCAGGCCTCCTGTTCGGCCTCATTGGGCTTGCGACCGAGGATGGTGAGGAAGGCGACCTCGACCTTCGCGGCCGGCGTGTCGGCGGCCTCCAGGTCGCGACGCAGTGCGGAGCCCGCGGCCATGATGCGCTGGTCGACGAAGCCGTTCATGAGCGTGAGCACCTGCGGCACCGAGCCTTCGCGCGTCGCGCTGTCGACGGTCTCGCGATCCGACTGCCCGAACTGCCGCAGCAGGTGGCTCGCGGGAGCCGGCTGGGGCAGGTCGACGGCGCGCGCCAGACTGGTGTCGCTGGCGCCGGTGGCGCGCTGCAGGCGCTCGCCGGGGATGGTGAAGCCGAGTTTGCGGATCTCGTCGGCGTGCTTCTGGGCCGCGACGAGGTCGCCGCTGCGCCGTGCCGCGAGGTACTCGCGCAGCAGGGGGGCCGCCTTGGCCTCCAGGTCCTTCTGTTCGGCGATGCGCTTGGCCGCCTCCTCGCGGGCGCGCTCGGCCTGCTGGGCACGGAAGGCCTGCGGGTCGCTCACGCGCAGTGCGGAGCGCTCGAGGGTCGTACGCAGCGCGGCTTCGTCCGCGGTCGCGAGTTCCTCGAAGCGGTCGTAGACCTCCCGTGCGCGGGCGTCGGCGGGGCGCAGCCGTTCGTCGAGGTCGTCGAGCACGAGGGCCAGCATCGAGTCCCACATCTGCTCGGCGCTGAGGCGCTGCAGCACGGGGCCCTCGAACAGGAAGGGGGCGATGCTGCCTGCATCCGCGTCCACGGCCGCCCGGCGGGACAGCTTCGTGTGCAGCAACACCCGCTGGAACTGGCGCAGGTCGTAGTCGAGCTGGCGCACCAGCGAGGCGAGGTGGTCCATCAGCTCCGGATGCACCGCCTTGGTGCCGTCCCGGATGTCGTCCACCGGTTCGATGAGGCCGCGGCCGAAGGTGCGCTGCCACATGCGGTTGGCGATCACCTGCGCGAAGCGCGGGTTGTCGCGGGCGGTGAGCCAGTCCGCGAAGTGTCGCCGGGACTCGACCTGCGCAGCGGGAGCGGCGGTGCGCTGCTGTGCCGGGCGCGCGCGCGTGCGCGGCGCGGGCTGGGCCTGCTGGTTCGGGCGCGGCAGCTTCACGTCGGCGCCGAAGATGGTGTTGGCGAACACCGGTTCCTTCGGCTTCGCGTCCCCGTACTTGTAGTCGTCGGGAAGCTTCTCGACCCCGGTGCCGGTGCCGCGGATGCCCGCGTCGATGTTCTGGAGGAGCTGGCGCGCCACCTGTTGTTCGGCGCGGCTGCCGTCGCGGGCCAGCGCGCGCACGGTGGCGGCGGCCTTGGCCGTCTCCTCGGGGCTGCGGTACTGGATCCCGCCGAAGAACGCAGCCATCTCGAAGAACTGCTTCTGCGTCCACTTGTCGGACGGGTGGTTGTGGCACTGGGCACACTCGAGACGCGTGCCGAGGAACAGCCGCAGCGTGTTGGCCATCGCGTCGTGCGGCATGCCGAGGTCGCGCAGCAGGAAGCCGGTCGCACCGTTGCCTTCCTTGTGGGCGGCGCCCTCGGCCGTGAGCATCGCGCGCACGAACTCGTCGTAGGGCATGTCCGCGGCGATCGCGCCGCGGATCCAGGCGAGGAAGGGTTCGCCGCTCACCTGCCGCATCAAGCGCGTGCGCGCGCGCAGCAGGTCGGCCCAGCCGTTGGTCTCGTGGGCGGTGCGGCCGGGGCTGTCGAGCAGCCGGTCGACCAGCCGGTCGCGCCGGGCCGGGTCGCTGTCGGCGAGGAAGGCGTCGAGTTCGGCGAGGGTCGGGTTGCGGCCGACGATGTGGAGGTGGGCGCGGCGCGCGAAGGCCTGGTCGTCGAGTTCGGGGGCCGGCTCGACACCCGCCTTGCGCAGGCCTGCATCCAGCAGCGTGTCGATGCGGGCAGCCTCGGCGCGGACCCTGGCCTGCGACAG
>JBEATZ010000518.1:0-9738 GCA_041161695.1 Planctomycetota bacterium
AGGGTGCATCGTGCGCACTGCTGAACTGGATGGCGGCGCCGTCGCTCGCAGGGGAGTCGCCCAGCATGCGGTCGTCGCGCGTGTCGTCGTCCCATTCGAGCCGCACCACGAGCCTGTTCCCGTCGTGGGCGAAGCGGGCGCGGACCTCGAAGACGGCGTCGGGGCGCCAGCGCAGCGGGGCGAGCGGCAGCCGCACCACCTCGAACCGCTGCCAGCGCGGGTCCTCGACGGTCCCCGGCAGCGCCTCGGCGCGTGCGACCCGGAGGTGCCTGCGCCACTGGGAATGACGCGTGGCTGCGCCGTCGGGGAGCAGCCCCTGCACCCATGCGACGACGGCCTGCAGTTCTGCAGCGGACAGCCGTGCCGGGGGCATGTGCGCGCCGGGCATCCCGCCGAGGATGCGGTGCGCGAGGGCCTCGTGCGTTGCCTCGCCGCGGAGGAATCCTGCGGTGAAGTCGCGCGGCCAGAGCACCTCGCGGGCGCCTGCCCACTCGGCAGCGGGTCGCAGGCCCTCGCCAGCGTCACCGTGGCAGGCTGCGCAGTGGCGGAGGTAGAGGTCGCGGCCGCGGGCCATGGTGGCGTCATCCGCCGCGACTGCGGGAGGGACGTCGAGCGGTGGTCCTGCCGTGAGTTCGCGTTCGGCCTCGGCCCGTGCCGTTGCGGTCGCCGTCGCATCCGCCTCCCGGTGTCCGAGGATCGAGTCGGTCCTGCCCGCGACCGCGAGTTCGCGCACGTGGCCGGCGAGCAGTTCGAGGTCCTGCTCCGCCATCCAGCCCCACGACATCATCGTCGACCCGGGCATCCCGCGGCGCAGCATCGCCACCAGGTCTGCTTGGGAAGGCACTCCGTTGGACGTGCTCGCGAGCTTGAAGATCCCGTCTGCGAACGCGCGCGGCCGGGGGAGCAAGAGGGCTGCCGTCGGGGTGTCGGCTGCACCGCGGTTCCCGTGGCACGCAGCGCAGTGCCGTGCGAACAGCGCGGCGGCCCGATCGACCACGGGAACTGCAGGCGACTGCCGCGCGCCGTTCGTGCAGGTCTGGGTCGCGAGCGCCGCCACGAGCACCCCGGCCGCCAACAGGGAGAAACGCGATGCGGAACGTCCCATGCCGCAATCGTAGGCATGCAGCAAAGGTTGCCGATGCGGGCTCTAGTGCGTGGAACCCGAGCCCAACTGTGCTGCAGGGCCGCTCGCGACACGGACGTCGGCCACGAGCGGCAGGTGGTCCGATGCGAGGCGTGCCACTGCCAGCCGCGGGGTGCGCACGTCGACGAGATGCAGGTCGCCGCGCACGTAGAGGGAGTCGAGTGCGCGCACCGGCCCCCATGCCGGAAAGGTGCGCAGTGCCGCGGACATCGCGCGGAATCCCGCCGGCTCCAGCGTGGTCTTGCCCAGCGTCCCCCAGACGTCGTTGAGGTCGCCCGCCACCAGGATCGGCGTGCGAGGGTGCAGGCCGTGGAACGGTTCGCAGGCAAGGAACCGCTGCAACTGGAGCAGTCGCTCCTTCTGGGACAGTCCCAGGTGCATGTTGAACACGTGCATCGTCCGCGAGTGGTGACCCGGCAGCGCGACGCGCAGGCGCGCGTGCAGCACGCTCCGTGCCTTCCTGCCCGCGATCGTCAGGTCGACGTTCTCCGTGGCGGTGATCGGGTGCCGGCTCAGGATCGCGTTGCCGTACTCCCCGCGCCGCGGGCCGAAGCGCACGTTCACGAAATAGGCGCGGTGGCGCAGGCCCAGCGCGTCGCCGAGCACGTCCACCTGGCGCTCGTGCCGGTACCACGAGCCCTGCTGTGCCACCTCCTGCAGCAGCACGAGGTCGGGTTGGTAGTGGCCCGCGACGGCCGCGATGCGATCCGGTGCGTAGCGGCGGTCGAGTCCGCCGGTGCACTTGTGGATGTTGTAGGTCAGGACCTTGAGGTGCATCGCCGCCCAGAGCGTGCACGTGTCCGCTCCGCGATGCAATGCGCACGCGGGCGCAGTCAGTCGTCGGGATCCTGCGTGCCTTCGTGTTCCTCTGCATGCAGCCAGATGCGGAACTCGGCACCTGCACCGGGCGTGTCGAGCAGTTCGATCGTGCCCCCGTAGCCCTCGACGATGCTCTTGCTGATCGACAGGCCGAGGCCGGTGCCGCCCTTGGCGCGCTTGGTCGTGACGAAGGGCTCGAACAGGCGCTGCCGCAGGTGCTCAGCCACCCCGGGACCGTTGTCGCGGATCGTGAGCTGCACGCCCCGCGCGGGACGGTAGGTCTCCTCCGCGGTGATGCTCACGGCCGAGTCCTGCCGCACGCCCTGGTGGACGATCGCGTCCTTGGCGTTCATCAGCAGGTTGAGGAGCACCTGCTGCAGCTGTTGCGGGGAGGACCGAGTGGGGACGCAGCTGCGCGGCAGGTCGACCCGGAGGGCGATGCCGTGGCGACGGAAGTTCTCGCCAACCAGCCGGACCGTCCGGTTGACGACGTCCGCGATCGAGGTGCTCTGTGCCGATTCGCGGTCGTCGCGCGCGAACTGGAGCAGGTCGCGCACGATCACCGCGATGCGCTCGCCCTCGCTGATGATCGTGTCGCAGTTCTCGTCGAGGTCGTCCCCGTCCTTGAGCAGCTGGGCGCAGTTGATGATGGTGTTGATCGGGTTGTTCACTTCGTGCGCAACGCCGGCAGCGAGTTCGCCGACCGCGGCCAGTCGCTCGGCCTGGTTGAGCTTGGACTGCATGTCCTTGCGCTCGGTGATGTCCCGGATGATGGCGGTGAAGAACACCTTCTCGCCGATGCGCCCCTCGCCCACGGACAGGTCGATGGGGAACGTGGTGCCGTTGCGGCGCAGCCCCGTCACCTCACGGCCGATGCCGATCACCCTGCGTTCCCCGGTCTGGAGGTAGCGGTTGAGGTACTGGTCGTGCTCGGCCTGGTACGGCATCGGCATGAGGAGCGACACATTGCGCCCGATGACCTCGTCCGCCCGGTAGCCGAACATGCGCTCGGCGGAGCCGTTGAAGCTCTCGACCGAGCCTCGTGCGTCGATGGTGACGATGCCCTCGGTGGCGGTGTCGATGATGGCGCGGATGCGTGCCGTGCTCGATTGCAGCATCTCGCGCGCCCGCGCCTGTTCTTCCAGCGCCCTCGCCTGGAGCTGCTCCATGCGGATCGCCGCGATCCGGGTTGCGACCAGGAACGCAACCAGCCGGAACAGCTCCCGGTGCCAGTCGGTGAAGAAACCCGGCTGCGAGTGCTCGCTGTCGATCACGCCGATGACCCGGCCCTCCAGCGTGATGGGCACGGCGAGTTCCGAGAGCCGCGCGCAGTCGTCGACGATGTACCTGGGGTCCTTGCGGGTGTCCTCCACCAGCAGGACCTGACCGGTGGCGGCCACGGTTCCGACGATGCCCTTGCCCACCGGAATGACGATGGGGTCGGCGATGCGATGCCCGTCCGGGTTCTTCGGACCATGTGCCGCCCGCTGCACCAGGCCCTGCCCCGAGTCGTCGAGCATGTAGACGACGCAGTCCTCGAGTCCGAGCCGCGCGACCACCTGCTCGGTGACGTCCCAGAGCAACTCGTCGACCGCGATTCCCGGCCGCAGGAGGGCCTCGGCGAAGCCCTGGATCACCTCCAGGTCCCGTGCCATGGCGCCGATCGACGCGGGCGTGCCGGGTTCGGGCTGGGGTCGCGGGGTTGGTTCCATGGTGGACGGTGGCCATCCTACTTCGCAGCCCGGGCGCGCTGCGAACGACGACTACGAACAAAATCCCCGATCGCCCGTGCGGGCGATTCGCCAGAATGCGCCCGTTTCCTCCCGGACCCATGGCCCACATCATCCTCCTCGACGACGAAGCGCGGCTGCTGCAGACGCTTGCCCGATTCCTGGAGAAGGAGGGCCACCAGGTCACCCGCGGGGAGCGTTTCGCCGACGTCGAGCAGTACCTCTGGCCCGGGCGATTCGAGGTGCTCGTGACGGACATCGTCATGCCGGACGTGTCCGGCATGCGGGTCCTCGACGAGGTGGTCGGCAAGCGCGGGTGCCAGGAGCCCGTGATCCTGATCACGGGCGAACCCAACCTCGAGACCGCATCCCAGGCCGTGCGCAGCGGCGCGTTCGACTACCTCAGCAAGCCGGTCACCAAGGACCGCCTGCTCGATGCCGTCTCCCGCGGCCTGCGCCACGTGCAGCTGCTGCGCGAGCGCGACCAGGCGCGAAACAACGAGATGCAGCTGCTGCGCAACCTCGCGCTGCTGGGCGAGTCGGCATCCGTGATCAGCCACGAGGTGCGGACGCCCATCACCAGCCTGCGGCAGGCGCTGCGTGCAGTGGGTGAGAAGATCGGCGTCGAGGACCGCATGCTGGTGGAGGAACTCCTCACCGGCCTCAACCGCATCGAGCGCATCCTGAGCCAGACGCTCTCGTTCGCGAAGCCGCTGCAGACCCATCCCCGTCCCACGGACGTGGCAGAGCTGTGCCGCGATTCGATCGCCCAGGTGCGCTCGCTGCCGCAGTGCGCAGGCACCCACTTCGCGTTCGAGGCCGAGGCCCCGCTGCCCGAGATGCACCTCGATCCCGTGCTGTTCGGGGAGGTGTTCGTCAACCTGCTGCGCAACGGTTGCGAGGCCTGTGACGGCAAGGGCCACGTGACCGTGACCTTGCGCGCGCGCGACGGCCGGCTCGTGATCGACGTGTCGGACGACGGTCCCGGCGTCCCGGTTGCCCTGCGCAACGAGATCTTCCGTCCGTTCCGGACCACCAAGGACGAGGGCACCGGCATCGGGCTCGCGTTCTGCCGCAAGGTGGTCGAGGCACACGGCGGCACCATCCAGCTTGTGGAGCGGCCCGGTCCCGGCGCATGCTTCCGCATCGACATTCCCCCCGCAGAGAACTGGCAGAGTTCGAGAAGGAGCCAACATGCCAACGCCTGAGAAGCAGCCCATCACCATTTGCCTGATTGACGACCAGGCGATCATCCGCGCCGCCTTCCGCTCGCTGCTGGAGCGGGTGCCGCACTTCCGGGTCGTCGGGGATGCCAGCGATGCCCGCAAGGGCATGGACATGGTGAAGGAGAAGCGGCCCAACGTCGTCATCCTCGACATCGCCATGCCCGGGCTCAGCGGCCTCGATGCCGTCGCGCCGCTCAAGAAGATCTCGCCGAGCACCAAGGTGCTCATGGCGTCGCAGCACGAGGGCCAGAAGTTCGTGCAGACCGCCCTGCAGGCGGGCGCGGACGGCTACCTGTCCAAGGACTCGGAGCCGGAGGAGCTCTCGCTCGCGATCGAGTCGATCTGCCGCGGCGACTCGTACCTCTCGCCCAAGGTGGCGAGCGGCATCATGGCCAAGGCCCTGCGCGGCGACGAGGCGCCGGTGGCGGAGACGAGCGCGCTGGCGGTGCTCACGCCGCGTGAGCGCGAGGTGTTCCAGCTGCTCGCGATCGGCAAGGCCAACAAGGAGGTTGCAGCCATGCTGAAGCTGTCGCTGGGCACGGTGAAGAAGCACCGTGAGAACCTGCAGCGCAAACTCGACTGCCACTCTGCTGCCGAGATGGCCCGCCTCGCGATCCGCGAGGGACTGCTCAGCATCTGAGCGACCCCGCGGCCGGTCGTGCGCGTGGCACGGCGCCGGCCGCGGAGGGTGGGGGACTCAGGAGCCCTTCACCTTGATGCGCGTGGACTTCGCCTCCGTGGCCTTCGCCACGTTGACGGTCAGCACGCCATCCTTCAGCAGGGCATCCACGCTGTCCTGCTTCACGTCGGTCGGGAAGCGGAAGGACCGGGTGAAGGAACCGCTGTAGCGCTCGAGGACCTGCCAGTTGTCCTCGGTCCTCTTCTCCTCCTTGTGTTTCTCGCCGGAGATCGTGATCACGTCGCCGTTCACGGACACGTGCACTTCCTCCGGCTTCATGCCGGGCAGTTCGGCGCGGACGACGTAGCCGTCCTTGTTCTCCACCATGTCGACGTCCGGCATCCACTCACCGCGGGTGGGCTTGCCGTCGAACATGCGGCGCATCATCTGGTCCAGGTCGCGCGTCACGGAGCGCTGGAAGGGCCAGTGGGAACGAAGGGGTTCGAGAAGGTCGGGCATGGTCTCTCCTTCCTGCCCGTCGGCAGGTCTATCGGGTCTGGGAATGCAGCGTGACCACCGGGCACGGTGCCAGGCGGACCACTCGTTCGGCCGTGCTGCCCAGCACCGCGTGCTTGATCCCCGTGTGGCCGTGGGTGCCCATGACGATCATGTCGACACCGTGCTTGCGCACGGCATCGAGGATCTCGGCATGGGGATCCCCGTTGCGGACCTCCAGTTCGACGCCCGGCGGGTTGCCGAGCTGGCTGGCGAGTTCCTTCAGCCCCGTCTCGCACTGCCGGTGCAGTTCTGCCTGCAGGTTCGGGAAGTGCCGCATCTCCACCACATTGAGCATCGGGTAGGTGGCTTCGGGCACCACGTGCAGCAGGTGCAGCTTGGCGTGGAACGCGGCTGCAAGCTCCTGCGCGAACCGTGCGGCATGCAGCGCCGCGGGCGAGAAGTCGGTGGGGACCAGGATCTTGCGAATGCTGGGCATGCTCGTCCTCGGCTCTCTTCGAGCCTGTGGGGAAGGTAGGGGAAGGATCCGCCGCGGTCGCTCCGCCCGGGTACGTACCGGGCTGGTGCCGTGTGCGGTGGTTTCCCTAGGATAGACCCCACCTCCCGCGAGGGAAGGAACGTCCGCACCATGCCGCAGCCGTTGCACGAGGATCCGTTCGAGACCGCCAGCCGGCTGCTGGAGGAAGGGCGCAGCACCGAGGCGCGGCGTTCTGCCCTCGCCGCCTCGCGAGTGACGCGCGATGCGTCACTGCGCGCAGACCTGATCCTGCTCGCCTCGGATGCCGCGTGGCTCGAGGGCGATGCCGCGGGAGCCGAGCGCATCCTGCGGGAGTTGCTGCGGGACGACCCCGGGTTCGGCCCGGCTTGGGGGTGCCTTGCCCTCGTGCTGTTCCGCACGATGCGATTCGAGGAGGCGCGCGCTGCCGTTCATGCGGCCCTCGCCGACGAGGGCGCCAGTGCCGAGGGTCACCTCGTGCACGGACTGCTGCTCGAACGCGAGGGCGACCATGCGGGTGCGGATGCGTGCTTCGTGCGCGCGGCCGAACTCGACCCCGATCGGCATCCGCAGCCGATCCGGCTCACGCGCGAGCAGTTCGACCACGAGGTGCAGGAAGCGGTGGCGCTGCTCCCCCCGGACTTCCGGAAGCACCTCGACCACGTGCCGCTGCTGGTGGACGACGTGCCCTCGGACGCCGTGCTCGAGGCCGCTGGCGAGGTCGCCGATCCCGAACTGCTCGGGCTCTTCGAGGGACAGAACCTCGCGGACCCTGTTTCCGACCTCGGCGGGTCCGTCCCCCAGGTTCCCCGCATCCACCTGTTCCAGCGCAACCTCGAACGGTTCGCGGCGGACGAGGACGAACTCGTCGAGCAGATCCGCATCACGCTCTTCCACGAACTCGGTCACTACCTCGGCTTCGACGAGGAGGGAATCGACGCGCTCGGCCTCGGCTAGGACTGCCCGGCCGCGGGTGCTTCGGGCCGCAGGCTGCGCGCCTTGCCGTCGCGAACGCGCAGCAGCAGCGTCACCGGACCGTCGTTTGCGACCTGCACGAGCATCTTCGCGCCGAACACGCCGCACGCGACCGGGATGCCGGTTGCCGCGATCTCGCCTGCAACCCGTTCGTAGAGCCTGCGCGCATGGTCGGGCGGTGCTGCTGCGGTGAAGTCCGGGCGGTTGCCGTGGCGCAGTTCGGCCGCCAGGGTGAACTGGCTCACGACGAGGCAACTGCCGCCAGCCTGCACGACGTTCAGGTCCATGGGCGTGCGATCCGGGAAGCAGCGCAGCGCCACGAGTTTGCGCGCGGTCTCGCGCGCATCGGCCTCGGTGTCGCCGTCCTCGACACAGACGAAGAGCAGCAGGCCCTTGTCGATGGCGCCCACGACCGCGCCGTCGACGGTGACGGAGGCGCTGGCGCAGCGCTGCACGGTGGTGATCACGCGTGCAGGCTACCGGGGCGCGGGGTCGCGGCGAAATGCCGCCGCGGCCCGGTCACTCGCTGCGCACCGCCACGCGCGCGGGGCGCGTGGCCGCGGCCTTGGGCACGGTCACCGTGAGGATGCCCTTGCGCAGCACGGCCTCGATGGCGTTGCGGTCGACCTCCTTGGGCAGGCGGATCGTGCGCGTCATCTGGCCGTAGGCGTGCTCGATCCGGTGCCACGTCCTGCCCTTCTCCTCGGCCTCCTCCTTGCGCTCGGCGCGGATCGTGAGCTCGGCATCGTGCAACTCGACGTGCACGTCCTGCTCCTCGACGCCGGGCATCTCGGTCGCGATCACGTAGGCAGTCTCGGTCTCCGCGATGTTGGTGCGCGGGCTGAGTTCCGTGCGGGTGAAGGCCTCCGGCAGGGCGGGGTTGAAGAAGCTGTCGAACAGCGAGCGGAAGGGGTCGACTGGCGGGAAGGTCTGGGTCTTGGGAAGGGATGTCTTCATGGTGTTGCTCCTGGTTGGAAGACCGGGAGCAAGCCCTGTGCCGGGACTGCCAAGTGGAGAGTCCTGAGTGCAAGGGACCTCGGGAAAACAACTTGTGACTTCCAAGGGCGGGATTCCCGAGGGCGCGAAAGTGTCAGCGTGGCAGCCGGTGCCACGATGGCATGGCAGGATCTCAGGGGGACAGCAGCTTCGGTGCCTTGCCGAACACCTGCAGGAAGAGCTCGCCCTTCTCCTCCACGGCGCGCTTCTCCAGGGTGAGGCGGCTCGTCTGGCCCTCGGCGAGGACGGGCTTGAGCTCCACCACGTCCTCCTTCACGCGCAGGTTCACGGAGTGCACGACCCCTGCGTGCTGGCGGTCGAGTGCATCGGCCACCCGCAGGATCGCGGCGAGGCGTTCCACGACCAGCCGCTCCTTGCGGCGCAGCCCCGCGAAGTCCTCGTGTTCGCGGCTCGGCGCCGCCTTGCGGTGGTACCGCGCGAGCAGCGCGACGATCTCCTGCTCCTCGCCGGTGAGGCCGACGATCTCGCTCGAGCGGATCAGGTAGTGCGAGTGCTTGTGGTGGCCTGCGTTGTTCACCGTGGTGCCGATGTCGTGCAGCAGGCTCGCGGCATCCAGCAGGACGCGCGCGCGCGCGTCGAGGCCGTGCAGTTCGTGGGTTTGGTCGAACACCTGGCGCGCGAGGCCCATCACGGCCTCCGCGTGCGCGGCCTCGAAGTGGTACTTGTGGCCCATGGCCCGGCACGCGGACAGCACCGTGTCGACGTGGTCTGCTGCGGAGAACGAGCCGAGGTGGCCGTCGACGAGTTCCTTCAGCAGGCCCTCCTTGATGCCCACCCGCGGCACGAGGATGCGGTCCACCCCGGCGATCTCGCCGAGCCGCTGGTACACGAGCCCGGCAGGCAGGATGGTGTCGGCGCGGTCGGGCTTCAGGCCCTTCTTCTCCATGCGCTCGGCGTAGGAGAGGAGCGCGAGGTCCGCGCACTCACGGCGCAGGTCCTCGAGCAGCACGCAATCCGTGCCCTCGGACCGTCGGACGGCGCCGCGCGTCGCCAGCAGGTCGGCCAGGCTGTCGATGTTGCCGCCCGTGGCCACGTAGCGGTCGATGCGCCCGTCGCCGAACCTGCCCACGATGCGCTGTTCGAGGCTGCGCAGGTGGCGCTGCATGAGTTCGACGAAGCCCTCGCCGTTGTTGGCGGACGCGCTGAACGCCTGCAGCATGCGCAGCGCGCCGAGGCGGTAGGAACTGGCGTTCACC
>JBEATZ010000519.1:0-5080 GCA_041161695.1 Planctomycetota bacterium
CCTCGAACCGGTCGCCGCGCCGCCCGGTGCGGCGCGCAGCCGCCACCTCCGCAGGCACGTCGAGCAGGAAGATGGCATCCGGCATCGTGCTGCCGTGTGCCCGGCGCGTGATGTCGAGCACGAACTCACGGTCCACGCCCTGCGGGTGCACGCCGCACTGGTAGGCGATGGTGCTGACGAAGCAGCGCTCGACCACCACGACCTCGTTGCGATCCAGCGCCGGCGCGATCACCTGCCGCACGAGTTCGGCGCGGGCAGCCGTGAAGAGCAGCGCCTCCGAGATGGGGTCGAGCCGCACCTCGTTGTCGAGCAACAGCGACCGGAGCAGTTCGCCCACCGGGGTCGAGCCCGGTTCGCGCAGGTGGAGGACGGCACGGCCCAGGTTGCGCAACCGCGCGACCAGCAGGGCCGCCTGCGTGCTCTTGCCGCAGCCATCGGGGCCGTCGAGCACCACGTAGGTGCCGCGTCCCGCACTCACAGCATGCCCTCCACCATCGCGCGCACCTCGGGTGAGGATGCCATCTTCTCCTCGAGCGACAGGGTCATGTAGCTCACGGCAGCGCGGCTGCGCATGTTGAGGTAGCGCCCGACCTCGGCGCGGCTCAGGCCCTCCTGCACGCAAAGGTAGGCGATCACCTTGCGCGCGAGCGACAGCTTGCGGCTCTGCCGCGGCCCGGTCAGGTCCTCGGTCGTGAGCCCCATCACCTGCGCGACGCGGTCGCGCACGCGCTGGTAGACGCGCGCAGGGTCGATGAGTTCGAGGTACTTGGCCGGTCGTCCGCTGCGCTGCGAGGCCCAGGCAGCGCGCAGTTCGGGGAACGAGCCCTGCACGGTCTGGGCCAGCGACTCGATCGCGTCAGCACGGCCGTTGCGCGACGGGGCGCCTTCCAGCGCGCGCAGGAAGCGCAGCCTGCCCAGGGGACCGGGCAGGTCGACCTTGGTCACGAACCCGCCGAGGAGGATGCTGCACAGACCGGGCTGCAGGTCGCGCACCTCCTTGGGATGCCAGCGCGAGGCCAGCAGGGTGAGCAGGCCCTTCGCATCGCGGGCCCGCAGCACGTCGGCGAGGAACTGCTGCAACCGCTCCTTGCCCGCGACCCGGTGGACCTCGTCGAGGACCAGGATGCGATCCGCGCACAGCTCGTCGCGCAGGTGCTCGACGCGGTCGTCGCGGTGCACGGCCTGGAAGGCCTTGGTCAGGCTGCCGAGGTCGAACACCATGGGCTTCTGCGCCTGCTGGTGGATCCACCACTGCAGCAGGAAGGTCTTGCCGCAGCCCTGTGCGCCGTGGAACAGGAACAGGTTGCCAGGCAGGTTGGCGCGGCTGGCGATCAGGTTGCGCAGCACGAGCCAGGCCGTGCGGTTGCTCTCGTCCACCACCGGGTTGAGGGGCCCCACCTCGGACAGGTCGGGGGCCGAGGCCTCGGGGGCGGGCTGGAGTTCGACCGCCACCTGGGTGCCGATCTCCGCGGACAACAACTCGGCCAAGAGGGGCCGGAACAGCCGCCGCACCCGGTCGCACTGCAGGCGCGACCCCGCCTCCAGGAACACCGTGCCGCGCTCCATGAGCACGGGTCGCAGGCCGGACAGCCAGGCGTCGTAGGCGGCCTGGCCGGAGCGGCGGCACAACTCGTCCTGGATGGCGGTCCAGCTCTGTCGGAGCAGGGGCAGCATGGGGAGGACCGGGCAGGGTAGCGAGACAGTCCGGTCCAAGGAAGCTTCAGCGGCCCAACCGTGCCCTCGCCTCCGCAGCCGACGGACTGTCCGCCGCATCCCGGAGGACCCGCTCCCAGAGCGTGCGTGCCGCGTCCTTGTCCCCCAGCGCCTCGTGGAGCACGGCAGCCCGCACCCACAGCTCCGCGCGGGCTGCGGCATCGGCGGCGGGGTCCTCTGGCTCGGCGGGACCACGCCCCAGCACCCGTGTCCGGTCCAGTTCGGCGAGCACCGCGGCAGCCACGGTGTACTCGCGGGCCGCCTCGGCCTTGCGGCCCAGGGCCTCGAGCGCCTCGCCCATCTTCACGTGCAGCTCCCGGCTGAACGGGTCGATGCGGTTGCACTCCGTGAGCCAGCGCAACTCCTCCTCGCGGTTGCCCTCGGCGCGGGCCGCGGTGGCGAGTTGGATGCGCGGCGCATAGGCGCGACCGGTCCGGCTGCAGTACCCGCGCAGCAGTTCGAGCGCCTCGGCGGCCCGTCCCTGTTCGCGCAACAGCCGGCCCAGCAGCAACTCCGGCGCCACCTCCTGCTCGGTGCAGTTGGGCCAGCACTTCATGGCGGCGCGGTACATGGCCTCGGCACCTCTCGCATTGCCCTTCTGCTCCAGCACCCTGCCGCAGGCAATGCGGCTGTCGAAGTCGTCGGCGCCGGCGGCGAATCCCTGCTGCCAGCCCTCGAGCGCCGCATCGACCTCGCCGCGGCGCACGAGCAGCGCAGCGCGCGCCAGCAGGGCGCTGCCGTTGCGCGGTTCCTGCTCCAGCACGGCCGCGAGCTGGCGGCCTGCATCCACCGGGTTCTCGGCCTGCAGGAAGCCCCACGCCAGGTTGGTCCGGGCCACCATGTCGGCCGGGTTTTTCGCCACCTGCAGTTGCAGCCGTTCCATCGCGGCCTCGTTCCATCGCGGCACCAGCAGCAGGCCGCGGAGCCTCTCCTCCGCCACGTAGCGCAGGAAGCGCCGGTCGAACTCGGCCGTGCCGATCCCGAGCGCCTCGCGGAAGGCATCCTCGGTCTCGAGGTCCTTGCCGAACGCCTCCAGCAGGGCAACGGCCTTGTCGAAGCCGAAGTCGCGCGTGATCAGGTCGACGATCAGGCCACCCTGGTAGTAACCGAACAGGATCCTCGGCCCGCGGAACAGCCGGTTGAGCAGGCGCACCGGCGGGATGTCGCGGTTGTGGAACGCATCGAGGAGTTCGCGGTCCATCCCGCGCTCCCACGACACGTCGCGCACCTTCTCCTCGTGCACCGAGAAGCCTTCCGTCAGCCAGCGCGGCACCCGGTGCCGGCTCACGCCGAGCGTGAGCACGTGGGCGAACTCGTGCCAAACCGTCGCCTCCCACATGAACTCCTGCGACCGCACGTCCCTGTCGCCCGGCGACACCAGCGTGATGAACGGGCCGAAGCACGCACCCAGTGCGGTGAAGCCGCGGAAACCCACGGTGCGCACCGAGAAGTCGTCCCACGTGTGGAACGTCTCCACCTGCACGCGACGCTGCGGGCGGTGGTTGTACTTCGCGCCCAGCACCTCGAGTGCGGCGAGGTGGACGGGCATCAGGTAGTCGGCGAGCACCTCGGCGTCGTCGCGGTGCAGCAGCAGCCGGAAGGACTCGTTCTCCACCGCCGTGTACTGCTCTTCGAGCAGTTCCTGCACGGCCAGCATGTTGTTGCGCCACGGGTTCACGAGCCCGGGCTCCAGCGCCTTTGCGCGCACCAGGAGGTCCTTCGCACTGGCGCCGTCGCCGCAGTAGACCATCGCCTTCGCCATCCCGTGCAGGGCCTGCACCGAGTCGGGCTCGGCATCGAGGGCCGCCTGGTAGAAGGGCTGGGCATCGGCGAAGCGGTAGAGGGCCACGAGGTGGTCGCCGAGGATGCGGTCGACCTCCCCCCACGGGCTGTCGCCCTCGAGCGCGCGCGCCCGGAAGGACTCGTAGCCACGCACGTCGTTGAGCACCAGCGCGGCAGCAGCACGGTGCGCCAGCGCGATGCGGTGGTTCGGGTTGACCTTCAGCGCCTCGTCGAGGACCTCCGCGGCCTCGGGGAAGCGACGGTCGTCGAGCACGCCCTCGCCCTGGATCACGAGCGCAGGAACCGAACGGGGATTCTGCGCGAGGGCGCGCTCGAGCAGTTGCTCGGTCCTGGCTGGGTCGAGCGTGAAGTTGCTGCGGCGGATCCGGTAGAGGGTCAGCAGCGCCTCCTCCACGTCCCCGTATTCCTCGAGCACCTTGCGCAGGTCGCGCTCCCCGCTCGGGAACCCACGCGCCTCACCGTACGCCTCGAACTTGAGGACACCGAGCGTGGCCCGCGCCTCGGCCTGGTCCGGCTGCTGCTGCAGGGCCTCGGCGAGCAACTGGCTGCTTGCCTCCAGGTTCTCGCGCCCGCCGAGCCGCCAGCGGCAGCGGCCGAGGAAGGCGAGCCCCGCGGGCGTCGCGGGCTTCGGCTGGGCAAGGGCGGCCTCCCATTCGGCACGCGCCTCCTTGCGTCGGCCGCCCTCGTGCAAGGCGAGCCCCAGCAGGTAGCGCGCCTCCATGTCGTCGGGATCCGCATCCCGCTGGGACCGCAGCAGCCGTGCGGCCTCCTCGTGGCGACCGATCGCCTGGCATGCGGCCGCGGCGAGCAGCCGCTGTTCACGGAGCTCGCGCCGCGCCGCAGGGAGCGCCTCGACGGCAGCCAGCACGGCCTCGTACCTGCCGCGCCGCAGCTCGACCTGCCAGATGCCGGCCTGCGCGGCCTCGACGAGTTCGGCGCCCGGGGCGGACTCCTGCGGCTCCTCCTCCGCGGCGGCAAGGATGTCGTCGAACAGCGAGACGGCCGCGCTCAGGTTGCCGGAGCGCAGTTTCTGCTGCGCCTGCTGCAGTTGCTGGGCCCAGTCGTCATCGGGGTCCTGTGCCGGGGTGACGACACAGGCGAACAGGACGGCTGCGAGGATCGGGAGGAGGCGGGTGGGGAAGCGCACGTCGCCGGCAACATACCGGATGGGGCCGCCCGGCGGTCCGGGACTCGCGCTACTCCCACTCGATGGTCGACGGGGGCTTGCTGCTGATGTCGAGGCACACCCTCGCGAACCCCTTCACCTCGTTGAGGATCCGGTTCGAGATCCTGCGCATCACGTCGACGGGCAGGGTCTCCCAGTCGGCGGTCATCGCGTCGACCGAGCTCACGAAACGCAGCACGCACACGTCCTCGTAGACGCGCGCATCGCCCTTCACGCCCACGGTCTTCTGCGGCACGTACACCGCGAAGTACTGCCACAAGCGCTTGTCGTGGCCGCCCTTCTCGGTCTCCTCGCGCACGATCGCATCGGCGGCGCGGAGCGCAACGAGCTTCTCGCGGGTGATCTCGCCGAGGCAACGCACCGCGAGGCCCGGGCCCG
>JBEATZ010000527.1:0-2586 GCA_041161695.1 Planctomycetota bacterium
GGATGATCGCGCCGAAGCCGAGGCCGAGCAGGCCGAGCACGGCGGTCGTCGGCACGTTGGTGGTCACCCAGTTGATCGAGCTGCCGATCACCGGGCGCGCCGAGGTCGCGAGGGCGAGCGGGCGCGCATCACGCTGCGTGACGAACGGCACGGTGGCCGACAGGTCGCGCGTGCCGGGATCGCGGTTGGCGGCGCCGGCGCTCCAGCCCGTGAGCACGGTGTGGGTGGCGTTGGCGCAGGCCTGGTAGCGGTACTCCACGGCGCCCGAGGCGAAGAACGCGACCTGGAACGTGTTGGTGTTGGCCTGGCCGTACTCGGCCACGCCGAGCCACGTCACGTAGGCCGCGGTGTTGGAAGGGTCGACGTCGAAGTGGATCGACCCGGCAGAGGCCGGATTGAGGTCCTGCCACAGCGGGCAGAATCGCTCGCCCTGCGCGAGCAGGGCCACCGGGTCGCCGTTGCAGCAACCGTTGGCGCCGTTGGCGCCGGTCCAGATGAACCCGTTCGAACTGATGACGAGTGCGCTGGTGATGCCGGCGGGCGTGACCAGCGGGAAGGGCAGCGCCTGCGCCGGGGACACGCTGTCGTCGGTGAGGCCGAGGTTGGCGGAAGTCGGCGTGTACCAAGCGCCCGATCCCGGGACGACTGCGTAGCCGCCAGCGCCCGTGGGCTGCAGCAGGAACCCGTTGGAGCCGGGCGCGATGCCGCTCAGGTCGAAGGTGCCGGAGGGGAAGGTCTCGTAGAAGGTGGAGGTCTGGTCGAGGCAGCCGGCCCCGAAGGAACTCACCTGCGCGAAGTTGCCGCCGCCTTGCGCGACGTAGTAGACCTCGACGCGGCCGATCGAACCGTTCACCTCGGTGGAGAGCGGCTGGTTGCCGCCCGTGGTGCTGATGTTGGTCTGGGTCAGCATGCGCGTGAGCGTGACGGGCAGGCCGAACACGGAGCTCTGGAAGGTGCCGGCTGCCGCGTAGGAGCTGGCCATGGTGCTGTTGCCGCAGGCGCCGAGCACGCCCACCCACTCATTTGCCTGCACCGGCACGGCGCAGGGGATGATCTGGTTGGAGGGAACGTTGTTTGCGTAGAACGCCTGCGTGACCGAGGTGGTCGCGGGATAGACAGGCGGCATCGCCGGGTGCAGCGTGAGTTCGACGCACTGCACGCCTTGCGCCGACTCGTCGGGCACGCGCAGCCCGACGATGACGATGGGCACGGGCGCCTGGAAGCAGAAGCCGCGCGTGAGGGTCGGCGACGAGAACGTGTTGGAGAAGGCGGGGATTGCCAGTTGCGTCGCCTGGGCGACGAGACTGGATCCGAGCACCGCGAAAGGAAGCAACGACAGGATGCGCATGGCAGACACTCCTCGGTTTGGGCCCGCGACGAGGTACGGGCACGTTGGTTGTACCGCGTGCGAGCCGATCTGCTCATTGCAGCCTGCAACAAGGCTGCATATGACGCGTCCATGAGCGCGCCCCGACTCGTCGACGCCCCCTCGCTGCCTGCCTACGACCTCGGTCAGGACCACGTTTTTGCGCGCGACCGTCAGAAGCCCCTGTTCGACCTGCTGCACGCGAGCCACCTCGTGCAACCCGCCGACTTCCTTCCCGTGGAGCCTGCCACCGAGGACGAACTCGCGCTCGTCCACGACCGTGCGTACATCGCGATGCTGCATGCGACCTCGCAGCAGCACGTCGACCGCGAGTTGCTGCGGCGCGCACCCTTGTTCGGTCTCGGCACCGCCGACAACCCCATCGCTCCCGGCCAGCACGAAGCAGCTGCCGCCGCGGCCGGCGCAACGCTCGCCTGCACGCGTGCCGTGCTCGAGGGCCGTGCCAGCGCGGCATTCAACAGCACGGGCGGCCTGCACCATGCCATGCCGCACGGCGCCGCGGGATTCTGCCTCTACAACGACCTCGCCATCGCCATCGCCGACGCGCGCAGGCGCGGCGCGGCGCGCGTGCTGTACGTGGACTTCGACGTACACCATGGCGATGGCGTCGAGTACGCGTTCCGCGCCGACCCAACCGTGCTCACCATCAGCTTCCACGAGACGCCCGAGGTGCGCTTCCCGTTCACCGGCGCCGTGGAGGATCGCGGCGAGGGACCCGGCCGCGGCTACGCGATCAACGTGCCGCTGCACCCCGGCACCGACGACGCCAGCTGGCTCGAGGCCGTCGAACGCGTGCTGGTGCCTGCGGCGCGCGCCTTCGGCCCGGACCTCATCGTGAGCCAGCACGGCTGCGACACGCACCGCGAGGACCCGCTGGCCACCCTCGAGTGCACGACGCGCTCGATGCACCGCGCCGCAGAGGTCACGCGCGACCTCGCGCTCGAGGTCTGCCAGGGTCGCTGGGTCGCCACCGGCGGTGGCGGCTACCAGCCCTATCGCGTGATCCCGCGCGCCTGGTCGATGGTGTGGAGCGTCATGAGCGGCAGGCCGCTGCCGCCGCGCATCGACCTGGGCTGGCAGGAACGGTGGGAACGCGCCGCCCACGGCGAACTGCCGACGGAGTGGTACGACCACGAGGAGCATGCTGCGCGCCACGAGCACGCGGCGGAAACCAACCGCACCGTGGTCGACCACGTGCT
>JBEATZ010000010.1:0-8710 GCA_041161695.1 Planctomycetota bacterium
CGGCACTCGCGCTCGAGTCCGACCACGTGGTGGTTGCACGCGCCACGCACCGGACCGATCCGGACGACACGGTCATCCGCGTCTCCTTCGACCGCCTCGAGGACATCAAGGGCACTGCGCCCCTGCAGTTCAGCCTGTCCGAGCCGGCTGGGGCCTGCTGCAGCCAGCTGCTGTTCACCATCGACCCGGGCGAACAGCTCGTGTTGTTCCTCGACCGCATCGGCCCGAGGCTGCACCTGCGGGGCGGCAGCAGGGCAGGGGTCGAGGCATCCGAACTCGTCGTCGCCCACGTACGGAGCCTGTGCTCCACCACCGACCCGATGCTGCGCGCAGGGCTCCTTGTCGACGCGCTGGCGGCCGAGGACGCGAGGATCCGCACCGATGCGGCCCTCGCACTCGCCAACGCTCCCGTGCTGCCGCAGGCAGCCCCGGCGCTCGAGGCCAGACTCGTGGAGCGGCTCGGCGAAGGGACCAGGGCCCTGACCCCCGACATGCCTGCACTGCTCCGCATCGGCGCCCGGATGGACCTCGCAAGCGCGCGCCGCGCGCTGCTCGGCTCCTACCTCGACGCCGTGCCGCAGGAGGATGCACGCGCGCTGCGCATGTGGATCGCCTCGTACCCGGCGGAGAGCGTGGCCGGCGACCTCGCAACCCTCGACCTCGACGACGGCGCACGGACCGTGCGCGCCGCACGGCTCCTCGCCGAACTGCCTGCACACCATGCGGTGCCGGTGCTCCAGCGACTCGCACGCAGGCCCTCGGGGACGGCGGCGACCCGGGAGATCGGTCGAGCCCTCGCCGTGCACGGCGTGCGGACGGCCGCGGTGCTCGACGAACCCACCGCACCGCAGCGCCCGCACCTGCAGGTGGTGCCCGCGGGGAGGAAGCCGTGAGCAGCGTGCTTCACCCTGGCGAGGCCGGCAACCAGGGTCATTGCCCGGGCAGGGAAGCGGGACTGCCGGCAGAACTGCTGCCTCCTGCCCTGACGCACCTCGAGATCGCACGGCTGCGACTCGGCGAATCGACGCAAGCCACCTTCGCGGCTGCAGGCGCACGGAGGCTCATCGATCTCGCCGGCCTCGACGACGTCGCCTGGGCACAGCTACGCGAAGCTGCGCCGGGGGCACTCGGCGAACTGCGCGAAGCACTCGAGCGCATCGTTGCCCGCGGTCTCACCGCATCACTGGGCAGCAAGGCGAGCCGGCCCGTCGTCGCGAGTTCTGCGCCGCCGCGGGAAGTCACCACTGCGGACTGGGCGCAGGCAGCGCCCTCCGACCTCCTTGCTTCGATCGCGGTCCACACCGGCTGGCACCCGTTGCCCGGCGCACCTGCGGCAAGCGAGCCCATCGAGCCACGGCGCCTGCGGCAGATGCTCCTCGCCATGGCGCCGGACTGGTGCACACGGTTCCGCCGCGAGATCCAGCGCGACCTCGTCTCGGCCGAGGGCGCCCTGGGAGTCGAACAGCTTGCCGCCGGCTCGATCGCGGCGCGCATCGGCCGCGAGGCATCGGACCCGCTGGCGCCGCTGCGGCTCGCAGCGCTCCTCGCACCGGCGCGATGGCACCTGCACGGGAAGTTCCTCACCGAGATGGAACCTGCCGACCTCACGAGGCTGGTGCGCGTGCTCCGGCACGAGACCCGGGTTCGCAAGCTGCCCCTGCTGGTCGAGGACCTCGAGACGAGGCTGATCCGCAGGCACTTCCAGGTCCAGCGCGGACTGGTCCAGCGGATCCTGCGCGACGACCTCAGGCGGATCGTGGCCATCGACATGAACCGCGGCGAGGTGGTGCTCGCCCGCCCCTCCGAACGAAGCCTGCGGCTCCGGCAACTGCTGCTCGACGCCGGGCAGCCCGTTGCGTTCGACGACCTCGCCTTCCTCTGGCGCGAGTCGCACCATCGCGTCAACCGCACGCGGTTGCGGGAGTGCCTGCTGTCCGACGACGCCTTCCTGCAGGTCGGCCGCGACCTCTGGTCGCTGCGCGTCGCGCACGGCGCGGACCTCGCCGCGGCTGCTGCCTTCGTCGGGATCGCATGCGACAACCTCCGTCGCGAGGGCGGCCGCCAGCACGTCGAGTCCCTGCTCGAGGGCACCTGCGACAGCCAGATGGCGTGGATGACGCTCGACCACCTGCGGCGCGATCCGCGCGTGCGCCACCTCGGCCGTGGCGAACTCTGCCTCGCCGGGAGGCGATCCTCGTGGGCGATGGAACGCCTGATGGCCGGTTTCCGCCGCGCGGGCAGCACCGTGGTGCTCAGCAGGTTCCTGGCGAACCAGCAGCCCGGGGAGCGCCGCCTCGTCGAGCGCATCCTGCGCACGAACCGACTGTTCGTCTTCCCGCAGGCAGACCGCGTGGACCTGGTCGCGAACTATCCCTACCCGCCACACCGGGTGCGAAAGCTCGTCGCGCTCGTGACCCTGCACCTGCAGTTGCACGGTGGCACGGCATCGCTCGACTCGCTGGTTGGCGCCGCCCACGCCGGCAACCTGGGCGGACCATGGCTCGACCGCCAGTTCCTCGGCGACCTGCTGCAGCGCCACTCGTCGCTGCAGTTCCTGCCCGGCGGCATGGTGGCGGTGCCCGAACTGCACAGCCTGCACCGCATCCGCAAGCGCGCGCGGGAGGCCCTCCGGAGCGCGGGCCGGCCGCTCACCTTCGGCGAACTGCTCGCTGCAGCACCGGAACTCGCGCCCTACGCCGAGGGCCTCGAGGAGATCCTGCACGGCGACGACATGCTGAAGCTGCAGCCGGGCGGCAGGTGGCGGGTCACCTGACCCGCGGCGCGCCGTCGAGGTCCATCAGCCAGTTGGCGACGCGGATCGCCGGCCACACGAGCAGGGCGCCGCACACCACGTCGATGAACCAGTGGTACCGGAGCCCCATCGTGCTGAACACGAGCAACAGGCTCAGCGGCGCGAACCACCACATGCACCCTGGTGCACGGCGCGCCACGATGGCGAGCGACAGCAGCCCCATCATCGTGTGCCCGCTGGGAAAGCAGTCCCACTTGTTGGCCTCCGCGGCGAAGATCGCGGCGTTGAGTTCCTCTGCGAGCCAGATCCCGCGGATGGGCTCCCCGTGGTCGAGGAAGAACGCCGGCCCCAGGGTCGGGAACAGCAGGTAGCCGGCGTAGCTCACGAGGAAGCCGAACACCACCTCGACGAGAGCACGGTCGAAGGCCGCCATGCCCGCGAAACGGCCCGCGAGGATCACGGCGAGGATCGGCTGCACGTAGAAGGCGGCGTACAGCCACTGCAGGAGCTCCGTGAACCAGGGCGTCATCCACGCCTGCAGCGCCACGGTGATGTCCGTCTCCCACACCCAGCGGTCCCCTGCGTGCCACGCCCATTCCCACGGCTCCGGGTGCACGGCTGGCAACAGGAAGGCCATCGAGGAGAACGCCAGGGGCATCGACACGATCGATGCGAGGCTGCGCGCGACCCTCGCGGCCGTCTCGCCCCGCCCCCTCGACCAGAGGGCCACGCCCACGTGCAGCATCGCGAGCAGTGCCTGGGTGCCGATGAAGGCCCAGGGCCGGTGCTCCGGCTCGCCGCCGCCGGACGCCAGGAGGGCGACCAGGCTCATGGTCGCGAAGTAGGAGATCCAGACGCGCTCGATCGTCGCCAAGGCAGGGCGATTGAAGCGAGGCCCTGAGTGCATGGGAAGTTCCATGGGTGGGGAAGCGGATGCGCAGGTCGGACTCCCTCGATAGGCTAGGGCCATGGCGCGTTCCAACCTGTACGTCCTGCTGCTCGCCTTGCTCTCCGCAGCGCTCGTGTCGTGCGGCGGCCCCTCGGGGCCCGTGGATGGCAAGGCCGCGATGGCCCACGTCGAGAAGCTCGTGGGCTTCGGTCCTCGTCCTGCCGGATCCGATGCGCTCGGCAAGACCGCCGACTACATCTGCTCCGAGCTCGAGAAGCTCGGCCTCGAGCCCAAACGGCAGGAGTGGATGCACGAGAAGGAGAAGATCCTCCTGCGCAACCTCTGGGTGCAGATCGACGGGCCCGACCCCGTGAACGGCCCCATCCTGTGCTTCGGCGCCCACTACGACACCAAGCTGGCCGACGGCAAGGAAGGGCGCGAGGACATCCACTTCGTCGGCGCCATCGACGGCGGCGGCGGTCCTGCAGTCCTCCTCGAACTGGCCCGCGTGCTGGTGAAGGAACGCAAGCCGAGCGTCAACGTGTGGCTCTACTTCATCGACGGCGAGGAGTCGATCGACTGGCACTGGAACGACAAGCGCGCCCTGCTCGGCAGCCGTCACTTCGTGAAGACGATGAGCGAGGACAAGACCCTGTTCCCCAACGGGCTCAAGTCGCGGCTCAAGGCCTTCGTCAACATCGACCTGATCGGCGACAGGAACATCAAGTTCGACCGCGACGGCAACTCCCACAAGGGACTGCAAGAGCTCTTCGCCAGGGCAGCGGCCGAGATGGGCGAGAGCGAGCGGATGTACCGCTACTCCTCGTCCTTCGGCGACGACCACCAGTCGTTCAGCGCCTACGGGATCCCCTCCGTGCTGCTGATCGACTTCCAGTACCGCGTGCCCAAGGAACTCGGTGGCCAGCCTGCCCCGCCCGGGACGGACTACGTCGCCTGGTGGCACACCCCCGGGGACACGATCGACAAGATGTCCCCCGAGGCACTGGCCATCACGGGCAACCTGCTGGTGCAGGCCATGCCCGCCCTCGAGGACTTCTGCCGCAAGTGAGGCGATGAAGACCCACCTCGCCGCCGCGGCCGTGTTGTTCTCCCTGCTCGGCTGCGCGTGCACACCGCAACTCCCTGCCTCAGGGCAGGCGCAGGGATCCCGCAAGGACCGGCCGGTTGCGGCGATGCAGGTCGTGGAGCCGCCCGCCGACCTCGGCAAGTCGGCTTACGGCCACGTGGCAAACCTCGTGTCCTTCGGACCTCGTGACGTCGGCTCGGTGGGCTGGCAGCGCGGCCTCGACTACATGGCAGCGGAGTTGCAGCGGCTCGGCTTCGAGCCGCGTCGGGACCGCTGGAAGGATGCCGCCGAGGGCATCGAGTTCGAGAACGTGAGCGTGGTCATCCCCGGCAGCCGCCGCGAGCGCATCGTCATCGGCTGCCACCACGACACCAAGCGCACCCACGGCCATGACGAGGAGGCGCACAACTTCGAGTTCGTGGGCGCGAACGACAGCGCCAGCGGTGTCGGGTTGCTGCTGGCGCTCGCGCCGGTGCTGGCGACCCGCCGCAACGAGGCCACCATCGAGATCGTCTTCTTCGACGGCGAGGAGAGCCTCGACTGGGACTGGAACGAGGCCAAGCGCGCGCTGTTCGGGTCGAAGCGCTTCGTGAAGGAGCACCGTGCCTCCGAGGTGCGCGGCGAGAAGGGCCCGATCGCAGCCTTCGTGCTGCTCGACATGGTGGGCCGCTCGGACATCCAGGTCGACGAGGAGACCAACTCGACGAAGGAACTGCGCGAGTTGCTGTGGTCCGCGGCCGTCGCCTGCGGCGTGCAGGACCGGTTCTTCGCGAAGGCATGGCCGGTGTCGGACGACCACCTGCCCTTCCTCGAGGCAGGCATCCCCTCGCTCGACATCATCGACCTGCACTCCAATCCGCACTGGCACAAGCCCACGGACACGCTGGACCACATCTCCGCGGACAGCCTGCACATGATCGGCCGCGTGGTCCTCACGCTGCTGCCTGCCGTCGAGGCCCGCTACCTGCCTCCCCGCAAGGCCATCCGCTGATGCCGCACGTCGAGCGCGCAGGTCGCTCCATCCACCACACGCTCGACGGACAGGGACCGGGCGTGGTCCTCGTTCCCGGTCTCGGCTCGGGGGCCAGGCTGTTCGGCACGCTGCCGCGGCGCTTCACGCGCGCGGGCTTCACCTGCGCCGTGATGGATCCGGTGGGCCTGCCACCATCGGGGCCGGCAACGGCGCCGTGGACCTTCGCGGACGCAGCAGCCGACCTGCTGGCCATCGCCGCCACGCTGCCACGGCCGGTGAGCCTCGTCGGCACCTCGCTCGGGGGCAAGGTCGCACTCACGGCAGCGGCCATGGCACCGGGCGCCGTCGACCGGCTCGTCATGCTGTGCAGTTCGGCGGTCCAGACCGCGCGCAGCCAGCGCATCTACCGGTGGTTCGAACTCCTCTGCACCGAGACGCCCCCCATGCTCCTCGGGGAACTCACGGCGCCCTTCCTCTTCGGCGCGACGTTCCTTGCCGAGCGCGGGACAATGGTCGACGACATCGTGCGCTCGACGAAGCCGTCGCCGGAGAGCCTCGTGCTCATGCGGGAACAGTGCGCGGCGCTGCGCACCTTCGACGGCAGCGCCATGGCCACAGGCTGCCACGTGCCCACGCTGTGCCTCGGCGGCGCCGAGGACACGCTCACGCTGCCCGCCGAGGTCGAGGCGAGTGCCCGCCTGTTCCCCCGCGCACAGCACCATTGCCTGCCACGTGCCGGCCACTCGCTGCTGCTGGAATCCGCAGAGGCCTTCGACCGGGTCGCGGCCTTCCTGCGTCACCCGGCCGACTGAGGCCGGCTCGCGCACGCGGGCCCTCAGCCCTCGTGTGCGGTGCCGTCCATGCGCTGCTGGAGCAGCTCGATGGCGCGCGCCAGTTGCAGTTTGACCGAGGAGACGGAGATGCCGAGCCGGCTGGCGATCTCCGCGTTGGTGAGGCCCTCGAGGTAGCGGAGTTCGAGGGGCACCCGGAACCGTTCGCTGAGTCCCGCGAGCAGTTCGCGGGCGACGAGGCGGTCGCTGGTGCCGTCCGTGCCGTCCCGCACGGCGAGTTCGCGCACCACCGAGGTCTCCATGCGCTGGGTGATCGCGCCGATGCCGGCCGTGCGGCGGCGGTGCAGGTCCCGGCAGGCATTGGTGACCACCCGTACCACGAGTCCCTCCGGGCTGGTGTCGGCCCGGAACCGGGTGCGGATGCGATGCAGGCGGACGAGGGCATCCTGGGCTGCCTCCTCGGCGTCGACGTGGTTGCGCAGGTGCTTGCGGGCCACGGCGAGCATCACCGGGCGGAACTCCGCCACGAAGTGCTCGAAGGCCGGATCCTCGCCCTGCGGCGAGGCCTGCAGCCCTGCTGTTTCGATCCGCCGGACCATCGAAGCCCTCCCTCGTGCACGCGCACGAGAACCGGGGCGGATTCTGCCGCGATCGTCGACACCGCGCACGTGGATTGTCGCGTTTGACCTCGCCCCAAGTGCCCCGCAGGAAGCTGGTTCCGCGGGTTTTTCACGACTCCGCGCTCAAGGGATCGTCGGATCCGTCCGATCCGCTGGGGGTCACCAACCCAACCCTCCCATGGCAAAGATCCCCAGCAAGCAAGGCGTCTTCTTCGAACTCGACGGTGTCGTGCTGCAGGCAGCCCGCCTGCAAGCAGACGGCACGCTGCCGTTCCTCGAACGCGCCATCGATGCCCTCCAGCGCCTCGACACGAAGCGCTTCCAACTGTTCGTGGCCACGAGCAGGCAGGACATCGCGTTCGGCCAGTTGAAGGAGAAGGACTTCACCCGCGTCTGTGAGGCGTTCCTCGCGCAGATGCAGGCCTCGGGCATCCCGATCGCCAAGATCTACGCCTGCCCCTACCACCCGAAGGGCCGCGGCCGCTTCCGCAAGGAATCCGTGTTCCGCAAGCCCTCGCCCGGCATCTACAAGATGGCGCAGCAGGAGTTCGACCTCAACCTGAAGCGCTGCTGGATGATCGGCCACACCACCACCGACATCCTGTCCGCCCAGCGCGCCGAGGTCGGCACGATCCTCGTGCGCACCGGCAAGGGCGGCAACGACCGCGAGTACGTGGTCGACCCGAACTTCACCGAGCAGGACCTGTGGTCCGCCGTGGCGCGCATCAACCAGTTCGAGTTCGCCCTCACGGTCTGAGGCGCACGGCACTCAGTCGCAGAGCAGCGCTGCGACGGTCGCACCGGCCTCGTGGCGCAGCGCGGCAGCCAGCACCGACAGCGAGCCGGCACCGGCGTGCAGGCGGTGGCACCCTGCCAGGCAAGCGCCGAGCGCGTCGTTCGCGGCGCCCTGCGCCACGCCCACCACTGCGGCACCGTGCCCGCCCGCGGCAAGGCCCGCGCCCACGGCGGCCTCGAACCCCTCGGGCACGTACACGACCGCCGCATCGAAGGGCAGCGTGGATGCGAGTTCGAGCCCGATCGTGGCGATGCCTGCAGCGATGTCCGGGTGCTCCAGTCCGGGCAGCACCATCGCACCGGAACTGCGCGCGTGCGCGCGCGCCGCGGCCTGCGGGTCGTCGCAGCGTTCCACCACGGCACCGAGATGCGCGAGGGCAGCTGCAAGACCCGCCTCCGGCAGTTCGCGCACGAACACGCGCAGCGGGATCCTGCCTGCAGTTGCCGCAACCGCCGCGGCGAGGGAACTGCCGGCTCCCTCGGCCCAGGCGAGCCCCACCGGCCGCCCCATCGCGCGGAGCACGAGGTGCAGGTGGCCGCGGTACCAGGCGGATCCGCCGGGTTGCAGCAGTTCGGGCTTGATGCGGACGTCTGCAGCATGCGCGAAGCCGGGCAGCAGCAGGCCGCCGACGAGGGGCGTTGCGACGACGTGTCCCCGCAACCGGGCCGCAGCGGCACGGATCGACTCGGCACAAGGACGGCACGAGGCCTCGCTCATGGCCGCATCATCGACTCCCGACCCCGCTGCAGCAACGACGCTCGCTCAGGCACCCGATCCGGGAGCGCTCGCACAGGCCGTGAGC